>NZ_JAGQCP010000014.1:0-55262 GCF_024346255.1 Cyanobium sp. BA5m-10
CGGTTTACAAAACCGTGCCTGGCTGCCAGCAACTGCGGCCCGATCAAGCCTCGCCGATCCCCAACTTCTTCTTGGCCGGCTGCTACACCATGCAGCGCTACCTGGCCTCAATGGAGGGGGCGGTGCTCAGCGGTAAGCAGTGTGCCCAGGCGATTGGTAATGCGGTCTAGTCGTGGTGGTTTCCTCGCTCCCAAATTTGGAGAAGGCTTATGAGGCCTGCCGGCAGGAGACGGCCGAGTGGGCTAAGACCTTTTATCTGGGCACCTTGTTGATGCCGCCGGCCAAGCGCCGGGCGATTTGGGCGATTTATGTGTGGTGCCGCCGCACAGATGAGCTGATGGATAGTGCGGAGGCCCAAGCCCGTCCTGTGGCAGAGCTGGCAGCTCGCCTAGATGCCTGGGAGGAGCGCACTAGGGCCCTGTTTGCTGGCGAGGTTTGCGATGGTCTTGATCTGGTTATGCGGGACACGATGGAGCGTTACCCCCAGCCCCTGCAGGCTTACTTAGACATGATCGAGGGTCAGAGGATGGATCTGCGCCTGCACCGTTACCCCACCTTTGAAGATCTAGAGCTCTACTGCTACCGGGTGGCAGGCACTGTTGGCCTGATGACTCAGGAGGTGATGGGATTGGATCCTGCCTATACAAGCGCGCCTTGGAGTGATCGGCCGGACACCTCCCACGCAGCTGTAGCCCTCGGCATCGCCAACCAGCTCACCAACATTCTTCGCGACGTGGGCGAAGATCGTTCTAGAGGGCGTATTTACCTTCCCCAGGAAGATCTGGAGCGATTTGGTTATAGTGAAGCCGAATTGCTTGCCGGCACTGTTAACGACAATTGGCGTGCGCTGATGCGATTCCAGCTGGAGAGAGCTCGAATGTGGTTTGCCCGCTCAGAGTCAGGCGTGCGCTGGCTTGCTCCCGACGCTCGATGGCCCGTATGGGCATCGCTACGGCTATATAGGGGCATTCTTGATGTAATTGAGGAGCACCACTACGACGTTTTTAACAAGCGAGCCTTTGTGCCTAGGGCTGGCAAGCTATTCGATCTACCTTTTTCCTATCTGGTCGCTCAGGTGCGCTGAGTAGCGCCGCCTTTAATCCACTCCAGCAGAATTGAATTCACCAGCTCAGGTGCTTCGTCGTGGGGGCAATGTCCAAGTCCTGGCAGCACGCGTAGATCCTGAATACAGGAGTATTGCTCTGCCCAGCGGCGCGCCTCGGCTGGGTCCTCCCAGGGATCGGCTTCCCCCCAGATCATGCGCACCGGCAGCGCCGGTGTGGCGGCGCTTAGGTCGGCCAGCAGATCGGGGGCCAGGTGGTCGTTAAATAGGTTGACGAAGCCGCGAAAACTTTCCGTGGCACCTGGATCGGTGCTGGGCCGGTGCAGCAGGGCTACCAGCTCATCGTCGATGTGGGCACCACTCGGGTAGGCCTGCGCCAGCACGCTGCGAATGAAGGCCGGCTGAGCCAGTAGGCGAAACAGGGGTGCGATCACCCAGCGCTGCCGCACCAGCTGCTTCACCAGGGGGCGACTGGCCCGTTCCCAGCCGGGCAGCTGGGCCGCCCGTTTGTCGTCGAGGGTGCGCTGGGCGCAGTCGATCAGGATCACCTGAAAGGGTGGGAAACCCTCTGCCAGTAGCAGCCTGGCGGCGGTGAGGGCCACCATCGCGCCGATCGAGTTGCCCACCAGGTGCACGCGGGGCTGGGCTGGGCCGCTGCCAGGTTCGGCCAGAAGCAATTGCCTCACCGCGTCGGCTACCTGGCGGCCCCAGAGGTCGAAGCAGTACTGAACAGCGCCCTGCCTTGGCGGCTCTTGAGCTAATCGCGAAACAGGCTTATCGCTGGCGCCAAAGCCCAGCAGGTCGAGGGCGATCACCCGGGCATGGGGAGCGAGGGCCGGCAGGTTGTGGCGCCAATGGCCCACAGACGCCCCAAAGCCATGGATAAGCACAACCCGGTCGGTGCTGCTCGGCGAGCCCGCTGCAAGCAAGTGGATCCGATGTCCCTGCCAGTTCCAGTCGCTGGGGATCGGATCCGTATCAGTAAGTGCTTGGCTCAGACAGCAGCCTTCTGATTAGCCAGCAGGTCCTTGAGCTTGGCCAGTTCGCCGGCCCAGCGGGGATCGGGAGCTTCGCTATCGACGTTGTCGGCGTGCACAACCTTGTTGACGGCCTTGCGGGCAGCGGTGGGAGCCGCGCCGCCGGGGCGACGCTCGCCGGGGGCAGGGCTGCGGCTGTCCTTGCGCTCAGAGATTTCGATGCGCATGGCATTGCCACCGAAATCCTTGCCGTTGAGCTGCTCGATCACGGTTTCGGCAGTCTTTTGATCTTCGACATTTGCAAAGCCGAAGCCGCGGCAAGCGCCGGTGTCGCGGTCGTTGACGGCCTTGAAACGGACTCCTTCACCCACGGCACTGAACAGAGCCTCGAGCTCCTTGGCATCAAAGGTCTGCGGCAGGTTGCCGACGTAGAGGCGAATGCTCATGGGGAAGGGGGAAGAAAACTTTCTGCAGGCGAGGAGAAGCCTCTCGAAGCGCCTTTACATCAGAAAGTTAATCACGCCGCCGGTCCTCGCTTCCCTCCCGTGCGTGTTGCTGCCACCAGCTTTGTGCCGCCGCCAGCACTTCTGCGCGGGCATCAGCATGGGCCTCGGGCCCTGCAACCAGGCGCCCGAAAGCTCGCTCGAGGGTCAGGTGTGCGAGCAGGCGCCCCAGCAGGCGGCCTGGGGGAATCGCCAGCTCCTGCTGCAGGCTGAGGCCATCTAGGGGCGGCGCTGGATGGAACAGGGGGTCGCTTGGCAGGCGCCAGCGCTCCAGTAGGCCCGCCCCCGACTGGGGGAGCAGCAGTAGCAGGGCGGGCAGATCGGCCTCCAACGCGCTGCATAGGGCCAGGCGTCCAGCCTCCGGTAGCCCATCCCAGCCACCCACTGAGCCCAGCTCCTGGCGCCAGTGGCGCAGGGCCCGGCTGCGTTGCTGCAGCCTGCGGCTGCTGCGCAGGCCGGCCAGGGCTTCAGGTGTCAGCAGGGCAGTTAGGCGCGCAAGAGGCAGGGCCCAAGAGATTTCTTCGGCTTCCAGGCCCCGATCCTGGGCTTGATTCAGGCCCAGTGCGCTTAGGGCGGCGGCACCCGTCTCAGTTGTACCGCTGATAGTGGCATCGGCGCCCCAACTCCCTAGTAGGCCGCATTCCAGGGCCAGGGCCAGGCCCGTTTCTCCGTAGGCAGCGCAGGCCAATTTCTCCAGCTCCGCCAGCACCCGTTCGCCGGCTACCTGGGCGAGCTGGCTGGCATGGGATTCAATCCAGCGGCTGCTGGTGGGGTCTAGTTCAAAGTTCAGGCAGCAGGCCAGGCGGATGCCTCGCAGCAGGCGCAGGGGGTCGGCGAGCAGATTTGCTTCGCTCACCGCCACCAGCTGACGGCTGCCCAGGTGATTGAGACCGCCGGTGGGGTCCACCAGGGCTGCCGCGGCGGCGCCGGCGGCGGGCACGGGCAGGGCGATGGCGTTGATTGTGTAGTCGCGGCGCCTCAGGTCTGCTTCCAGGCTTGAACCTTCCTGGCGGGCCAGGTCGAGGCTCCAGCCCCCCAGCACCAGCCGGGCGATGCTGCGCTCCGCATCCAGCACCACGCAGGTGCCGCCATGGTCCCTGGCCAGCTGGCGGGCCAGGGCTAGGGCATCTCCAGGCACCACTACGTCCAGGTCCGGCTGGCGCTCCAGGCCCCCCAGCAGACCATCGCGCACGGCGCCGCCCACCAGGGCCGTGCCAGGTGGCAGGGCTTCTCGGGGAAGGGGCCAGGGCTCGGCCAGCAGGCGCTGCCACAGCTCTTCTGCCACCTCGCCAGTGGGGCGGTGAGCCGTCACAATGGGTCCCTGGCTCCGCCTGGGCAGCATGTGCATCTGCGTGGATTGCCACTGGGTCGACCGCTGTCAGGCTTACCACGCGGTGGAGCGTCAGCACGGTGCGCCCCACCTCTGCCTGGAGCCCGATCTCAGCCCGACCGAGCCACGCATTCACGTGCAGGTGCAGGATCTTCCCGCAGGTGGGGTGGGAGTGGAGTGGGACGTGCGCGCCTGCGGCAGTTTTCAGCGGGATGTGGGCCGCTGGCAGCGTCTCTGCCCAGGCGCAGCCCTGCCGCGATGAGGACAAGCTGATGGCTGCCGTTTTGGCCTTGCACAGCTCCAGTAAGGTGCTCGGTGTAGGAGTTCGCTGGCTTGACGGGCCAAGCGCTCTGGCGGGCCGCACTGTGGTGCGCGCCTTTCCTCTCGGCCGCGAGCTCTCCAACCAGCTGTTCAGCTGCATTGAACAACTATTGCCAGCTGAGCAGTGGCCCCAGCTCAGCCGCCTGGCGGTGGCCACTGGTCCAGGCGGGTTCACCGGCACCCGGCTCACGGTGGTGCTGGCCCGCACCTTGGCCCAGCAGTTGCAGTTGCCCCTCGACGGCGTGGGCAGCTTTTTGCTGGTGGCCCGGCGGCTGGGGATTGGCGAGCCAACCTGGTTGGTGCAGGAGCTGCCGCGCCGCGGCGTGGTGGCTGGGCTTTATGCCCCTGCTGGCCCAGATCGCGCCATCATCGAGTTGCAGGCGCCCCGGCTGTTTGCCCCAGATACGCCCTTGCCGCCGGGTCCCCAGCTGTCCGCCGCGGCCCTGCTGCCCAACGACGTTGAGCAATTGCTTGAGCTAAGCGTGCAGGCGGCAGATCAGGGCCTGGCAGCTCCCTGGCAGCCCGTGTTGCCCTCCTACCCCACTTCGCCGGTTGCGGGGCTCTGATGGTGTCCCAACCCGATCCGCTGCAGCGCCCTCCCCTTCGCCGTGTTCAGGGGCGCTCCCGCAAGCGGCGCTCTCGCCGGCCTCGCCCCAGCCCCTGGGGGCTGGTGGCGCTGCTGCTGGCTGGTGGTTTTCTTTGGCTGTCGCGCGGTTGGTGGTGGCCGGCGCCCCCGCCAGCCCAGATGATCCTGGTGCTGGGCGGCGATCTGGCGCGGGAGCGGGAGGCGGCGGCTTTGGCGGCCCGCCGGGGATTGCCGGTGGTGGTCAGTGGCGGCAGTAATCCTGAATATGCTCATTGGTTGTTTGAGCAACGCCAGGGCTTGCCATCCCACCAGGTGCAGCTCGACTACCGAGCTCGCGACACCCTTTCCAATTTCACCTCCCTGGTGGACGATCTGCGCCAAGCCCGCATCCGCCACGCCCTGCTAGTCACCAGCAGTGACCACATGGACCGGGCTCTGCTGGTGGGAAGGATCGTGGCCGGCAGCCGCGGCATCCACCTCACTCCGGTGCCGGTTTCCTGTGGTGATAAATGTCAGCCGGAGGGGCGGCGCAAGGTGTGGGGCGATGGACTCCGGGCTGCCTTGTGGGTGCTGAGTGGCAGAGACCTCAAGGACTGGGCGGCAGCTCGCCTGCCTGGCCAGCTGGGCCCAGCTGGCGGCCATTGATCAAACCCTGGTCGAGCAGAGCATTGATCTGGGCCTGACAGGCGGCCGTGGCGACGTCGAGGTCGGCTCTCCGCCGTGAGGCGGGTGGTGCAATTGGCGTGCCAATGCGGATGTGAATGGGCAGTAGCCGTGCCCCCGCTTGCCCAGGCCCCAGGGCCCGGTGGCTGTTGATGATCGCCACTGGCAGCAGGGGCACGCCGGCTCGGGCCGCCAGCAGGGCGGCGCCAGCCTGGGGATCATTCACCCGGCCATTGCTCTGGCGGGTGCCGTCGATGAATACGCCGGTGGCCCAACCCTCGAGCAGGCGGTTGGTGGCGGTGCGGATGGCCTCGCGGTCGCTGGCACCTCGGGACACCGGGTAGGCGCCGCAGGCCCGGATGATGGCGCCGAGTATCGGCACCCTGAACAGCTCTGCCTTGGCCATGAAGGCCACTGGCCGGCCAAGGGCGTGGCCCAGTAGGGGTGGGTCAAGGTGGGAGCCGTGGTTCGCCACCACCACCAAAGCCCCTTGCCTTGGCACGTTGCCATTGCCAGCGGTGCGGCCGCGAAACAACAAGCGGTAAATCGGAAACACCAGCAGACAGCTGATCAGCCGGTAGGTGAGGCTCGGCGGCGGTGTGCGGATCAGGGCCGGCGGCTGGCTTGATTGGCTCATAGGGCCAGGTCGGCGGCGCTGCTGATCTGGGCGGTTTGGATGCCCGGGCAGCTGCGTTTGATTAGGCCGCTGAGCACGGCTCCAGGTCCAATCTCCACAACGATATCGATGCCCAGAGCCCCGAACTGCGCCATGGTTTCACGCCAGCGCACGCCGGTGGTCATCTGACGCACAAGGCGGGCCTTGAGCGCGGCGGCGTTGGTTTCGGGGCTGGGATCGGTATTGCTGAGCACGGGGATCGCCGCATCGGCGAAGGCCACCGATTCCAGCTCGGTGGCAAAGGCGGTGGCTGCTGCCGCCATGAAGGGGGAGTGGAAGGCACCGCTAACGGCCAAGGGAATCGCCCGTTTGCACTTCAAGCTGCTGCTGACGGCTGCCACCGCCTCGGCGCTTCCGGAGAGCACCACCTGGGCGTCGCTGTTGTCGTTGGCAACAACCACCCCTTCGGTGGCTGCCACCAGGTCATCCAGTTCGCTCCGCTCGAAGCCCATCACCGCCGTCATGGCACCGCCGCCGGCAGCGGCCATCAAGGTGCTGCGGCTTTTCATCAGCTGCAGACCGGTGGCGACGTCGAACACCCCCGCCACATGCAAGGCGACCAGCTCGCCCAGGCTGTGGCCAGCTACTAGATGGGGCATCCGTCCCTGGGCCTGCAGGGCTTCTGCCAGCAGGCTTTCAATCACAAATAGGGCCGGTTGGGTGTTGCGGGTGTCGTTGAGATCGCTTAAGTCGCCGCCACCCCCCGTGCCTGAGCAGATCGCCAGCAGGTCCCGGCCCAGCAGGGCTGAGGCTTGCTCGAAACGCTCCCGGGCGCCAGGCAGCTGCAGCACCGGCTCTGCCATGCCCACTTTCTGCGAGCCCTGGCCAGGAAACACCCAGGCAATGCCCATGCCTTCACCCTCTAACTAAGTCGGCAGGAGATTAGGTCTCAGTCGGTGGGGCCCTGCCAGCGCAGGAGAGCCGCACCCCAGCTAAGGCCGGCGCCAAAGCCGCTGCTGGCCAGCAGATGGCCAGGCTGCACCCGGCCGTCCTTGACGGCTTCATCGAGCATTAATGGAATCGTGGCGGCCGAGGTGTTGCCGTAGAGGGCCAGGTTGCTCAGCACCTGGCTGTGGTCTATGGCGAAGCGGTCGGCAACGGCGTCGAGGATGCGCTGGTTGGCCTGGTGCAGCAGCAGCCAGTCGAGTTGCTCGGGGGCGGTGCCGGTGGCTTCCAGCAACTCGCTGAGGATTGCCGGCACCTCTCGCACCGCAAATTTGTAGACCTCTTGGCCGTTCATCTGGATCGGGGCAAAGCCGCCCCGCTGGGCCGTGAGCTCCCCGAGCAGGGGTGCGTGTTTATCCAGCTGGGCAAGAGTTAGGCAGCCGTTGCGGCTGCCGTCGGAGCGCATCCGGAAACCCAGTAGGCCGTTGTCTTTCGCTCCGCAAGCCTCCACTGCCACGGCGCCGGCACCATCGCCAAACAGCACGCAGGTGCTGCGGTCGTCCCAGTCGACCCAGCGACTGAGCTGATCGGCGCCGATCACCAGAGCCCGCTTCATGGCTCCGCTGCCCAAATACTGGCTGGCGGTGATCAAGGCAAACAGAAAGCCGCTGCAGGCGGCGGTGAGATCGAAGGCCACCGCGCGTCTGGCGCCTAAGGCCCCCTGCACCTGCGGCGCCGTGCCGAATAAATCGTCGGGGCTTGAGGTGGCCAGCAGGATCAGGTCGACATCGTCTGGGCTCCAGCCGGCATGGTCGAGGGCGGCCTGGGCGGCGCGGCTGGCTAGGCAGGTGAGGGATTCGCTGGGGCCTGCGATCCGGCGGGCGCCAATGCCAGTGCGGGTGCGGATCCACTCGTCATTGGTGTCAACCCTCTCGCTGAGTTGCTGATTGGTGATGCTGGCGGCTGGCACTGCGCTGCCGCATCCAACTAAGGCCATGCCCAGCAGGCCCGTTGCATTTAGTTCTGGTGTGTTGACTCCGCCGAGCGACACCGGGAAAGGTTCACAGTTGGCTCAGTCAATCACAGGCGACTGGCGCTTCGGGGCTGCCCGCTTCGCTGAGGGCGTGGAGGTTGGCCATCACACCGTGGCTGGCGGCGGAGTGGGCCAGGCGCAGGGCGCTGAGCACCGAGAGAGCCTTGCTGCTGCCATGGCCGATTACGCATACCCCATTAACCCCGAGCAGTAGGGCGCCGCCATGTTCGGCATGGTCGAGGCGTTTTTTAATGCGGCGCAGGTTGTTGATCAGGAAGGCCGAGCCCACCTTGCCGCGGCGGCCCCTGGGCAGTTCCTCTTTGATCACATCCAGCAGCACGCTGCCCACGGATTCCAGGAACTTCAACAGCACGTTGCCGGTGAAGCCGTCGCACACCACCACGTCGAACTGGCCCGAGAGGATGTCGCGCCCTTCGCAGTTGCCGGCGAAGGTGAAGCGCTCTTCTTCTGCCAGCAGGGAGTAGGTGCGCAGGCAGAGCTCGTTGCCCTTGCACTCCTCTTCGCCGATATTCACCAGGCCGATGCGGGGCTGGGCCACCTGCAACACATCACGGCTGTAGATGTGTCCAAGCAGCGCCCACTGGTGCAGGTAGGCGGGCTTGCAATCCATGTTGGCGCCCACATCGAGCACCAGTACCTGCTGTTCTGTGTCTTTGGTGGGGAATAGGGCGCCGATGGCTGGGCGATCGATGCTCTTGAGTCTGCCCAGCCGGAATATCGCCGCAGCCATCACGGCGCCGGAGTTGCCAGCGGAATAGACCGCCGTGGCCTCGCCCTGCTTCACCAGATCCATGGCCTTGTTGATGCTGGCGTCGCGCTTCTTGCGCACCACCGTGGCCTCTTCGTTCATGCCCACCGAGGGGCCGCTCGCCACAAGCTCGATCAGGCCGCGAGCCACGGCTTCGTTGAGTTCGTCCTGGAGGCCCATGGCGGTCACGGCGGCCTGTAGCAGGGCCGTTTCGGCCACGAAACGCACCCGCAGGGGCAACAATTCCACGGCCCGCAGGCAGCCCTCCAGAATTGGCCCAGGGGCGTGGTCCCCACCCATGCCATCCACCGCTACCCAGAGGCGGTCGGAGTCGTTGATCGGAGTGTCTTCGCCCGGTCCGCCCAGGCCCCGTTGCAGGCGGCGTAGGGGGTCGAACACCAGCGGCTGCAGCACCGTGTTGGCCATGTTGCCGGCCACGCTGGTGGCGGTGCCAGCCACATTGCCAGCAGTGTTGGCGGCGGAGCTGGCGGCAGAAGTGGCGCTATCCACCAGGCTGGTTACCGCCGCGTTGCGGCGATACCAGATCACCAGCCGGCGGATGGCCCGGCTGGGCTTGGCGCGCTTTTCAGGTCCCTTCGGAGGCAACGGCGTCAACGATGCGTTGGAACAAATAACCGGTGCCGCGAGCTGTGAGGATCAACTCGGGGTTGGCAGGATCATCCTCCAGTTTGGAGCGCAGACGGGAAATGTGGACATCCACCACCCGGGTATCCACGTGACGCTCCGGGGTGTAGCCCCACACATCCTTGAGAATTTCACCCCGGCTGAAGGGTTCGCCGCTGCGGCTCACCAGCAGCTCCAGCAGGCTGAACTCCATGCCGGTGAGGCGGATGCGCTCATCACCTCGATACACCTGACGCTTGTTGGTGTCGATGCGCAGTTCGCCCACCGTGATCACCCCGGAATTGGGAGAACCGGCGATGGACTCCTTCTCCACCCGGCGCAGCACGCAGCGGATGCGGGCTTCCAGCTCCTTGGGGCTGAAGGGTTTCACCACGTAGTCGTCGGCGCCGAGCTCGAGGCCGGTGATCCGATCTGCCACATCGCCTAGGGCGGTGAGCATGACGATCGGCACATCCGATTCCTTGCGGAGCTCCTGGCAGACGCCATAGCCGTCAAGCTTCGGCATCATCACGTCGAGTACCACCAGATCCGGCTGAGTGGTCTTGAACAATTCCAGGGCCTCGATGCCGTCGCAGGCTGTGATCACCTGATAACCGATCATCGATAGCCGGGTCTCCAGGATCCGCCGGATGCTGGCTTCGTCGTCGACGACAAGGATTATTTCCTTGCCGTGATTGTTCCCGAGGGTGGTGGTTGGGGCGGATGCCGTCATCACTGCAGCCGGGCTGCTACATCAGGTAGCCCCCACTGAAAAGGCGGGAGGGGGCGAAATTTATTCAATGCCACCTTTCTTCATACAGCCCTCTCTCCTCAGCCCTTAGTTCGTGGCCAAGCCCAGCACTTTTTTTGTTTGCACTAGCTGCGGAGCCCAGGCCCGCCAGTTTTTTGGCAAGTGCGCCAGCTGCGGTAGCTGGAACACCTTGGTGGAGCAAAAAGCTGCTCCGGCGGCCGACAGTCGGCGCCGGCGGCCGGTGGCCGAGGCTGCTGCCGCTGAAGCCGTTGTCGCCGGCCAGCCGCGACGCTCCGAGCCGATCCAAGCGGTGGGCGAGCGGGCCTTGCAGCGGCTTAGCAGCGGCTACGGCGAATTCGATCGGGTGCTGGGCGGTGGCCTGGTGCCCGGCTCCCTGGTGCTGGTGGGCGGCGACCCGGGAATTGGTAAGAGCACCCTGCTGCTGCAGAGCGCCCGCGCTATGGCGGGTCGGGCGTCGGTGCTCTACGTGAGTGCAGAGGAGTCGGCCCAGCAGGTGAAGCTGCGCTGGCGTCGCCTGGCCGAGGCGTCTCCTGCTCAACCAGAAGCTGGTCAACCAGAAGCTGGCGAATCCAAAGCTGGGGCTGATTTTCAGCTGCTCGCTGAAACCGATCTGGAGCTGGTGCTGCAGGAGCTGGAGGCGTTGCGGCCAGCGGTGGCGATCATTGACTCCATTCAGGCCCTCCATGACGCCGAACTGGGCAGCGCCCCTGGTTCGGTGTCCCAGGTGCGGGAATGTGCCGCCGCCCTGGCCCGCATCGCCAAGCGCCAGGACACCGCCCTGCTGCTGGTGGGCCACGTGACCAAGGAGGGCGCCCTGGCGGGCCCGAAGGTGCTCGAGCATCTGGTTGATGCGGTGCTGACCTTTGAGGGCGACCGCTTTGCGAGCCACCGGCTGCTGCGGGCGGTGAAAAACCGCTTCGGCGCCACCCATGAGCTGGGCGTTTTCGAGATGCGTGATCGGGGCCTGGCCGAGGTGACCAACCCCAGCGAGCTATTTCTCGGCGGCGATGAACCCAGCGCCGGCACCGCCACGATCGTGGCCTGCGAGGGCACCAGACCCCTGGTAGTGGAAATGCAGGCTTTGGTGAGCACCACCAGTTACGCCAGCCCGCGCCGCAGCGCCACCGGCATCGCCGTTAATCGCTTGCACCAGATCTTGGCCGTGCTCGAAAAGCACCTGGGCCTGCCCCTTTCGCGCTTTGACTGCTACCTGGCGGTGGCCGGTGGGCTGGAGGTGGAGGAGCCCGCGGCGGATCTCGGCGTGGCCGCGGCGGTGGTGGCTAGCTACCGCGATCTCACCCTGCCGCCCGGCACGGTGCTGGTGGGGGAGCTGGGTCTGGGCGGCCAGCTGCGGCCCGTGGGGCAGCTGGAGCTGCGGCTGCAGGAGGCGGCGCGGCTGGGCTTCACCAGGGCGGTGGTGCCGAGGGGCACGGGCCTGGCCAAGGCGGCCGCTGGGTTTGGTCTGCAGCTACTTGAAGCCGGTGGCGTGGCTGAGGCGCTGGTAGCCGCCCTGGGGGTGAATCCGGCCGACGACCGGGGTTAATCCGGTTCAGAAATACACGTCGACGCTGCCACGGCCACTGGTTTTGAGCCAGTTCTGGGCTTCGATGTAGTTGTTTGGTGCCAGCCGGATCGCCTTGCCCCAGAAGTCGGCTGCCTGATCGAAACAGCGATCAGCTTCATCGGCATCGCCGCTCTCTTCGGCGATTGAGCCCAGGTGGTGGTGAATCACCGCAATGTTGTTGAGGGCCTGGGGCATCTTGCTGTTGAGATCCAGGGCCTGGCCATATAAGTCAAGCGCTTTGGCGTGGTCACCGTTTGAGGCAAACACCAACCCCATGTTGTAGAGGATGAAAGCCTTGTCGTTGGGGTCGTCCTCGAGGGTTAGCGCCTCCTCGTAGTTCTCAAGGGCTTCTGCGTATTCGCCGTCGGCCTGGGCGCTCATGCCGTCGCGGTAGTAGGCGAAGGCCTCCTTGGCGCGACGGTTGGTGGGCAGCACCTTGAGGATCAAGTCGGCCATCACCGTGAAGCTCTTATCGATGAAGTTGTCGTTGCGCTGACTGCGGGGCACGGGCTCGGGCTGCGGACTTCGTGGGCCCATCCTGGCGGATGTCCCTAGCCTGAGCCGACTCCTTTACCTGCTTGGCCTTGCACTCGCTCCAGGAGCCGCCTCTGCTGGAGCCCCTCCTGCTGGAGATCGAGGGGATGAAGTGCGGTGGCTGCGTGCGGGCCGTGGAGCAGCGCCTGCTGGATCAGCCCGGGGTGCGCCAGGCCAGCGTCAACCTCTTAACCCGCACTGCCTGGGTCGATCTCGCCTCTGCGGAAGCGGATCAAGGGAACCTGGTTGAGGCCTTGGCAGAGCTGGGTTTCCAGGCGCGACTGCGCTCCACTGAAATCGAGTTTTCGAGTCGTCGGGAGCGCTTGCGGGCGCGCAGCTGGTGGCAGCAGTGGCGCCAGCTGGTGGTGGCCCTGCTACTGCTGCTGGTGTCCGTGCTCGGCCATCTGCCAGGGGCGGGGCTAGGTGACCTCTGGATTCACGCCTTGGTCGCCACTGCAGCTTTGGCAGGGCCCGGGCGGCCAATTTTGGTGCGGGGAATCCAGGGAGCTCTGGCCGGCTTGCCCAGCATGGACACCCTGGTGGGGCTGGGGGTATTCAGTGCGTATGGGGCCAGCTTGGTGGCCTTCCTTTGGCCCCAAACCGGCTGGCCTTGCTTTTTCAATGAGCCGGTGATGCTGCTTGGCTTTGTGCTGCTGGGCCGCTTTTTGGAGGAACGGGCCCGCTTTCGCACCGGCCGTGCCCTCGAGCAGCTCGCTGAGCTCCAACCTGACACCGCCCTGCTGCTGCTTGGCGATGGGCCGTCACGTCCTGTGCGGGTTGGCGGCCTGCGCCCCGGTGACCGCGTCAGGTTGCTGCCCGGAGACCGGGTGCCAGTTGATGGCGTGGTGCTGGAGGGCTGCTCGGCGGTGGATGTTTCAGGCCTTACCGGCGAACCGCTTCCGCTGCAGGCCGCTGCCGGCAGCGAGCTCGCTGCCGGCAGCCTCAATTTGGAAGCGCCCTTGGTGCTGGAGGTGAGTCGCCGTGGGGCCGACAGCGCCATTGCCCGGATCATCCATTTGGTGGAGCGGGCCCAGGCGCGCAAGGCGCCAATTCAGGCCCTCGTGGACCGGATCGCCGGGCGTTTCACCCTGGTGGTGCTGGCTTTAGCGGTGGCGACGCTGCTTTTTTGGTGGTTGCTAGGCACCGAGATCTGGCCCCAGGTGCTCAACTCCCCCCATGCGGCCGGTCATGCCGGGGGCCACGCCGGCCATGGGGTGCTCGGCACCAGCGCCGAAACCCCCTTTGCATTGGCCCTGCAATTAGCAATTGCGGTGTTGGTGGTGGCCTGCCCCTGCGCCCTGGGCCTAGCTACCCCCACCGCCATCACGGTGGGCACCGGTAGGGCGGCCCGGGAGGGTTTGCTGTTTCGCGGTGGTGATGCGATTGAAACCGCTGCCCGGCTCCAGGCTGTGCTGTTCGATAAAACCGGCACCCTCACCCTGGGGCGTGCCTTGGTGGCGGCGGTGGAGCCCCTCGCTGATCTTGATGCCGATCGGCTGGTGCAACTGGCTGCCAGTCTTGAAGCGGGCAGTCGCCATCCCCTGGGCCAGGCCTTGCTGCAGGAAGCCCAACGCCGTGATCTGGCGCTGTTTGAGCTGGGTGATTCCCACACCACAGCCGGTGAAGGCGTGGCGGGCTTGGTTGAGGGCAGGAGGTTGCGGGTTGGACGGCTGGCCTGGGTGGAGCCGGCGCCCTCAGCCCAATTGCTTGCCCGCCAGGCTCTGCTCGAGTGTCAAGGGGCCAGTGTTCTGGCTTTGGCCGACGACCAGCTGGGCCTGCTCGGATTAGTAGCAATCAATGATCAGCCCCGCCCGGACGCGGCGGCGGTGCTGGCAGCCTTGCGGGGCATGGATCTGGAGCTTGGCCTGCTTAGTGGTGATCGGCGTGAGCCGGTGCAGCAGCTGGGCCGCAGGCTTGGTCTGGCTGAGGCCGAGCTGGCCTGGGAACTGCGGCCCGAGCAGAAGCTGGAGCGCATCCTGAAGCATCCGGCCTACGGCGCCCTGGCGATGGTGGGTGATGGCATTAACGACGCCCCAGCCCTGGCTGCGGCAGACCTTGGCATCGCCGTTGGCACGGGCACCCAGATCGCCCAGGACAGCGCCGATTTGGTGGTGATGGGCGAGCAGCTCGACGGCATTGTGCGGGCCCTGCTGCTGGCCCGCCGCACCATGGCCAAGGTGCGCCAAAACCTTGCTTGGGCCTTTGGTTACAACCTGATCGTGCTGCCCTTGGCGGCCGGCGTGTTGCTGCCCGGCTTTGGGCTATTGCTCACCCCGCCGCTGGCTGCCCTGCTGATGGCTCTTAGCTCGATCACGGTGGTGGCAAATGCCCTGTTGTTGCAGGATGGGAGGGACTATGACAGCTGATTTCCAGGTGTCAGAGTCGGCAGTGGCTCCCCAAGGCAGGTTCGTGGTGCTTGAGGGCATCGATGGCTGTGGCAAGAGCACCCAGATCGAGGCTCTACGCCGCTGGTTGCCCACCAGTGGCTTGCTGGCCCCCGGGGCCGAGCTGCTGGTGACCCGGGAGCCGGGTGGCACTGCCCTGGGGGCCGCCCTGCGTCAGCTGCTTCTGCACCCCCCAGGTGAGGCGGCGCCGGAGCCAATGGCCGAGCTGCTGCTCTACGCCGCCGATCGGGCCCAGCATGTGGAGCAATGCATTCGGCCGGCTCTGGCGGCCGGCCATTGGGTGCTGAGCGATCGCTACAGCGGCTCTACGGCGGCCTATCAGGGCTATGGCCGCGGCCTCGACCTGGCCCGTATCGCCCAGCTGGAGGAGCTTGCTACGGGAGGCCTGGCCCCCGATCTCACTCTTTGGCTGGAGTTGCCCCTGGCCGAATCCCTGCGCCGCCGCGGTGAGCGCACTGCCGACCGCATCGAGGCCAGCGGTGAGGCTTTTCTGCAGCGGGTTATCGAGGGTTTTGCGGCCCTGGCCGCAGGGCGGGGCTGGCGGCGGGTTGATGCCACCGGGGCACCGGAGCAGGTGGCGGCAGCCTGCTGCGGCTTTCTGGCCGAGCTTGCGGCTGGTTCGCCCCCATGACGGCCCTGTTTAAGGACCTGCTTGGTCAGACCAGGGCCGTAGCCCTGCTCGAGGCCTCCTTGGTTAAGGGGCGGCTGGCGCCGGCCTATCTGTTTGCCGGCCCAGATGGCGTCGGGCGGCGGTTGGCGGCGTTGCGCTTTTTGGAGGGTGTGCTGGCAGGGCTTCAGGGCGATGCCGGTATCCGCCGGCGTCTGCAGGAGGGAAACCACCCGGATCTGCTCTGGGTCGAGCCCACCTATCAGGACAAAGGCCAGTTGGTGCCGGCTTCCAAGGCCGAGGAGCTGGGTTTGGCGCGGCGGGCTGCACCCCAGCTGCGGCTTGAGCAGATTCGCGACGTTTCGCGCTTTTTATCCCGCCGGGCCGTGGAAGCCAGGGGTTGTGTGGTGGTGCTGGAGGACGCCGAGGCGATGGCGGAGGGGGCAGCCAATGCCTTGCTCAAAACCCTGGAGGAGCCCGGCGAGGGCCTGTTGATCCTGATCGCGGCGAAGCCAGAGCAGCTGCTCACCACGATTCGCTCCCGCTGCCAGCAGATCCCCTTCACCCGGCTCAGCTCCGAGCAGCTGGCGGTCGTGCTGGAGCGCTGCGGTGAGCCCGCCCCAACGGCCGATTCAGCTGAACTGCTGGAGTTGGCTGCGGGTTCGCCGGGAGGCCTGCTGCGTTGCCGCCAGGCCTGGGCAGCCCTGCCTGAGGGGCTGGCGGCAAGGTTGCTGGATTTGGCAGCAGCTGCGGAGCCCCTCCAGGCCCTGGCTCTGGCAAGGGATCTGGCCGAGGCCCTTGATGCTGAACAACAGCTATGGCTGCTTGGCTGGTGGCAGCTGGCGTTATGGAGGCGGCAGGCCCCGGTGGCCCAGCTCCAGCGTCTGGAACTCCTGCGCAGCCAGCTGCGCGCCTACGTGCAGCCGCGGCTGGCCTGGGAAGTGGCCCTGCTGGAGTTGGCCGGGATCTGATCAGCTGGCCTGGGCTTGGCGTTCGCTGGGTAGCTCCAGGCAGTAGCCGGCGCCGTACACCGTTTTGATGAAGCGGGGTTTACGGGGATCGGGCTCGAGCTTGGTGCGTAGGTGGCGCACGTGCACCCTGATGGTCTCGATGTCGTCGTCAGGTTCGTAGCCCCACACCTCCTTGAGGATCAGGGAAGGGGCCACGGTTTGGCCGTGGCGCTGCAGCAGGCAGTGCAGCAGTTCGAATTCCAGGTGGGTGAGGCGCACCGGCTCGTCAAACCAGATGGCTTCAAAGCGCTCCGGTACCAAGGTGATGCAGCCGTAGCTGAGGATTTCGTTGTGCTTGGTGGATAGGGGGGCATGGTCGCTGCGGCGCAGCAGCGCCTTAACCCGCACCATCAGCTCCTCGAGATCGAAGGGCTTGGGGAGATAGTCGTCGGCGCCGGAATTGAAACCGCTCACCTTGTCTTTGATGCTGCCGAGGGCCGTGAGCATCAGGATCGGGATCTTGGCAGTCCGCTCATCGCGCCGTAGCCGCTGGCAGAGGGTGAGGCCGTCCACCTTGGGCAACATCAGATCCAGCAGGATCAGATCAGGGCTGTATTGAAGAGCAAGGGCCTGGCCCTTGATGCCGTCTTCGGCGCGCTGTACGTCGAAGCCGCCATGCTCCAGGTGGCCTGCCACCAGCTCGCGCATGTCGCTGTCGTCTTCGATCAGCAGGATGCAGGGCTTCATGGAATGAGGTGGCGGAGCAATCGCTACCGCCGGAGCGAACTTCAGCGCATTTTCTCCGTTTTTGCCCGGATGGGTGAGCTCCGGCCGCTGATTGAAGGTTTGCTGAAATGATTCTTTTGGGCTGATCGCGCCCGTTCGCCTGACTCAGGCCAGTGGGGGCAAGCCCTGCCGCTGTCATCTTTGGCCGGATCTTCAGGATTTCTTCCTGGTTTTTTGTTGCGGCGCGGGCAATAAAAAACCGCAACCCAAGGGCTGCGGTTTGGTGAATAAGCTCCCCGGGCGGGATTCGAACCTGCGACCAATCGATTAACAGTCGATCGCTCTACCGCTGAGCTACCGAGGAATAAGCCGGATCAAACCGGTTCGAAGACCTTACCCTTCGGCCCTGCCGCCCTGCAAGGGGGCCAAGCGCTGGGCTAGCTGCTGTCCGTTCTGCCAGCTCCCCACGGAGCCGTGCTCCATCAAGGCGGCGCCATCGCAGTGCTGCAGCTCCTCAAGCCGGTGGGTGATCCAAAGGGCAGTGAGTGGGGCTGCGGGCAGGTGGGTGAGCTGCCAGAGCAACTGCAAAACCCCGTTTTGGCTGTCGGGGTCTAACAGGGCGGTTGGTTCATCCAGCAGCACTAGATCGGCGTCGCTGGCAAGGGCGCCGGCTATGGCCAAGCGCTGCTTCTGGCCGCCGCTGAGGGTGTGGATCGGCCGCTCCTCAAAACCGCCTAACCCCACTTGGGCAAGGGATTCGGCCACTCGCGAGCGCCGATCATCGTCGCTTAAATCTGCTGGCAGGCCTAGTTGCAGGTCGCTGGCGCAGCTGGGCAGCAGCAGCTGATGGTCTGGGTTTTGAAAAACGAGTGCGGCCTTGCCGGCAGCTTGAATGCGGCCGCTGCGGGGTTCCAGCAGGCCGGCGATCAACCGCAGCAAAGTGCTCTTGCCGCTGCCATTGGTGCCCACCAGCATCCATAGCCCTGGCCTCGGGATCTGCAGGTTGCAGTGACTCAGGGCCGGACGGCCATTGGGCCAGGTGAAGCTCAGGCGCTCAACGGTGAGAGGAGGGGTCATGACCGGGTGGCTCCAGCGCGATGCCGTGGCAGCTCAGCTGTCGAAGCTGAAACCGGGGCGCTTGCCGCCACTACCCGTGGCTGATTTCTCGTACAGCTGCACCGCAACCACTTCACTGCAAAGCAAGGTGATCCGCTTTTCCTCCTCCTTCTCGCAAGTGAGTTCCAGCAGTCGGGGGCCATCGCCTTCGAGGACCTGCCGCACCTGGTTGTAGAGGACCTGGGCATCGTTCAACTCCTTGCGCTGAACGGCAACAGGCATGGGGCTGAGCTTGAGGGAGAGCTCTATTACGTACATGGAAGGGGGTTGGGCTGGCCCCACTGTGGCGAATCCCGTCCCCCATAGTGCAAGAAGCGACTTGGGCAAAACGCAACTGGCGGCCCCTAGGTAAATCTGCTCAGCGTTGCGGTGGGTTTGCGCAGCTGACGGTTGTGACCCGTAGTATTCCGATGTAACGCTTCATGAAGCCGCTCTCATGACGATCGCCTTAGGCCGCGCGCCGCAGCGGGGATGGTTCGACATCCTCGATGACTGGCTCAAGCGCGACCGCTTCGTATTTGTGGGGTGGTCTGGTCTGCTCCTGTTCCCCACGGCCTATTTGGCCCTGGGTGGCTGGCTCACCGGCACCACCTTTGTCACTTCCTGGTACACCCACGGAATTGCCAGCTCCTACCTAGAGGGCTGCAACTTCCTCACCGCCGCCGTCAGCACTCCTGCTGATGCCATGGGTCACAGCTTGCTGTTGCTCTGGGGCCCAGAAGCCCAAGGCGACTTCGTGCGCTGGTGTCAGCTCGGTGGCCTCTGGCCCTTCGTTGCCTTGCACGGCGCCTTCGCCCTGATCGGTTTCATGCTGCGTCAGTTCGAGATTGCCCGCTTGGTTGGCATCCGTCCTTACAACGCCATCGCCTTCTCCGGCCCGATTGCGGTGTTCGTCAGTGTTTTCCTGATGTATCCGCTGGGCCAGAGCAGCTGGTTCTTTGCGCCCTCCTTTGGAGTGGCGGCAATCTTCCGCTTCCTGCTCTTCCTGCAGGGCTTCCACAACTGGACGCTTAACCCCTTCCACATGATGGGAGTGGCCGGCATCCTCGGCGGTGCCCTGCTGTGCGCCATCCACGGCGCCACGGTTGAGAACACCCTGTTTGAGGACTCCGATCAGTCGAACACCTTCAAGGCGTTCGAGCCCACCCAGGAAGAAGAGACCTACTCAATGGTCACCGCCAACCGCTTCTGGAGCCAGATCTTCGGGATCGCCTTCTCCAACAAGCGCTGGCTGCACTTCTTCATGCTGTTTGTGCCGGTGATGGGTCTTTGGACCAGCAGCATTGGCATCATCGGCCTTGCCCTCAACCTGCGCGCCTATGACTTCGTGTCACAGGAGATCCGCGCCGCTGAGGACCCCGAATTTGAAACCTTCTACACCAAGAACATCTTGCTGAATGAAGGTCTGCGTGCCTGGATGGCACCGGCTGACCAGCCGCATGAAAACTTCGTCTTCCCTGAAGAGGTTCTGCCCCGCGGCAACGCTCTTTGATCGAAGCCTGGTTTTGATATTCGAAATCAGCCTCAGCGCCCCCACGGGGGCGCTTTTTTGTTGGCTAAATTTCGCGAGTTCTGTCAGCAGTGATGTGGCAAAGATCTGGACCTTCGGGTGCTGATCCTGCCGAATGCATCGCCGGCTGGCTCCAATCCCCAGAGGAGGAGGTGCCCGTGAGTTCCAGTTGTTTCACCCAGGGTCTGCTGATCGCGGAGAACGCCGGCTGATTTCGGCGCCTGATTCCTGATCAAACGGTTCCGCGCCATAGCGGACCCGGCGAGAGCCCCCGACGAGCCCCGTGCCCGTCGGGGGCATCGTTTTGGGAGCGCGTGTCATTGTGCGCAGTGGCACAGGCCCAGGCGCCGTTGCCGTGATGTCGAGTGAATATGTGTTCGGCGCATTGCGCCATCTCGTGTGAGGAACCCATGAAACTCTTTAAGCAACTCCTGGTTGCACCTGCAGCTCTTGGTCTGCTGGCCCCCGTGGCCGCTACCGCAGCTGAGCTCAACTTGGACGGCGTCAACAAGTACGCCTCCGAGGAGCAAGTCACCAGCATCTCCCAGTTCTCTGACGTCAAGCCCACCGACTGGGCTTACCAGGCTCTGTCCAACCTGATCGAGCGCTACGGCTGCGTCGCTGGTTACCCCGATGGCACCTACAAGGGCGCCCGGGCCATGACCCGCTTCGAAGCAGCTGCTCTGCTCAACGCTTGTCTCGACCGCGTCACCGAAGTGACCGACGAGCTCAAGAAGCTGATGGCCGAGTTCGAGAAGGAACTCGCCATCCTCAAGGGTCGCGTTGACGGCCTCGAGGCCAAAGTGGGCGAACTGGAAGCTAACCAGTTCTCCACCACCACCAAGCTGAAGGGTATCGCCACCATGGTGCTTGGCGGCGCCACCAACGGTGCCAATGCTGCCAACAACCCCATTACTGGGCTCAATGGCAACGATGCGAGCGAAGTCACCTTCAACTATGACGTTCGCCTGATCTTCGACACCAGCTTCACCGGCAAGGACCTGCTGCGCACCACCCTGCGTTCCGGCAACTTCTCCAACTCCATCTTCGGCAACGGCAACACTCTCCTTGAAACCGCCTTCCAGGAAGAAACTGGTTTAGGCAACACCAGTGGCCAAGACACGGTTGGCATCAACCGCCTCTTCTATCAGTTCCCGATTGGCGAAAACGTCACCGCCACCTTCGGTGCGAAGGTTCGTCAGGACGACATGCTGGCTATGTGGCCCAGCTTGTATCCCGGTGACAGCGTCCTGGATCTCTTCACCTACGCCGGTGCCGGTGGTACCTACTCCCTCAACCTGGGCGCTGGTGCTGGTCTCTGGTATCAGAAGGATGGCTTCAGCATGAGCGCCAACTTCGTTTCCAACGAAATTGCTGCTGAAAACTCCACCTTGGGTGTTGATGAGGCTTACACCTTCACAGCCCAGGTTGGTTATGCCGGCAAAAACTGGGGTGTGGCCCTGGCATACACTTACGCAGATTTCGCCGGAGCTAGCGATCCTGCGTTCAACACTGTTGGCGCTTTCGACGCCAACCCCTACTTGGGCAATGGTGGTCTGAGTGCTTACTGGCAGCCTGAGGAGTCCGGTTGGATCCCCTCGATCAGCGCTGGTGTTGGCTTCGGCACCTCTAATCAGGTCCTCGCTGACGACAACTACAGCTGGATGGTTGGCCTGCAGTGGGCTGATCTCTTCATGAAGGGCAATGCTCTTGGTATGGCGATTGGCACCTCCGGTCAACTCCAGACCGGTTCTCCTACGGGCCGCGGCATCGTCACCGACAACGGCGAATCCAACCTGGCCTATGAGCTGTGGTACAAGTTCCAGGTCACCGACAATATCAGCGTGACCCCCGCCTTCTTCTGGATTGAGAACTCACAAGTTCTGGGCGGCGCCCCTGGTACCGGCGACGACACCTACGGTGCACTGCTGAAGACCACCTTCAAGTTCTGATCCTCAGAACCCAACTGGACCGGATTCCTCACACATTTCCGGTCCTTTCCTCCTCCACTTCTCAACACACACCTCAATCAACCCCAGCCTCGGCTGGGGTTTTTTGTTGGGCAGCAACAAGCGATATTGGCAGTCAGTGGGGCTTGAGTTCCTAAAGTCATCAACAAATTCCTTTGCTTGCGGAGGCTGAGCCCTGGCTGCTGCTGAACCCACTGCAGATCCTTATCGCGTGCTGGGTGTTTCACCCACTGCTAGCGGCGCTGAAATCAAGGCCGCCTACCGGGCCCTGGTGAAGCAGCACCACCCGGATGCTGGCGGCGATGACCGCACAATCCTGGCCCTAAACGCAGCCTGGGAGGTATTACGCGATGCCGATCGCCGCCGCCGCCACGACCTCACAGCGCCCACCTCTTTAGATCCTGCTGGCGCCAGCTTTTCCGTCAAGCGGGCCCGTGCTCAGTCCACACGCAGCGCTGCCACTGATGCCGTGTTGCAGCAGTGGTTGCAGCAGGTGTATGCGCCGATTGATCGGCTTCTGGCGCAAGTGATCAACCCATTTCCAGCCCAGCTCAAGGCCCTTTCCGCAGATCCCTACGACGACACCTTGATGGAGTCATTCTGTGCCTTTCTCGAGCAGGGCCAGGCCCGCATCGACAAGGTTGAGTTGATCTACCGCTCTCAGGTATGTCCACCAGGGGGACAAGCATTTGCCCTCGATCTTTATCACTGCCTCAGCTTGGTGAAAGACGCTCTCACTGAACTGGAGCGCTACACCATGGGCTACGTGGATTCATATCTGCACGACGGCAGGGAGCTTCTGAAGCAGGCTCGACTGCGCCGTCAGTCATTGCAGTCCCAGAGGCGGGAGCTAGCTGGTTGAGTGAATTTAACTTGGTGTGGTTTCAATTTGCGCGGCAATGACTGCCTCTGGAGAAAAGAGGGCCGCCAAAAAACCTCCTAGCACCATTATCAGGAGGCAGAAGTAAAACGCTGCAAATAAAACGGTGTGGGTTGTTAACGGGAAAAGCATTACTAGCAATGTTGCTGCATAGGGTGCTGCCATTCTTTGCCTTTCGTGGCATGCCAGCGCAAACCAGCGCCAGCCAAGTGCTATTGCTAGCAGGAGGCCGCCAAGGCCAATTAACCCTGTTTCAGCTGTTAGTTCTAGGTAAATGTTGTGGGCATGGGTGGGCTTGTCTCGATGGCCATGGGGAGTGAGCTGGGCGTATAGCGGGTAGGCAGGGCGGAATGCATTGATGCCAACCCCGGTAAGGGGGCGATCTTGAATCATTTTTAGCCCTGCGTCAACAAGAAAAGCTCTGTCGGAGGTGAAGCGGTTTAAAGAATTAAACAGTCGCTTGCTTGATTTGGCATCGCTTGGATTTTCGCGTAGCTCCTGAAGTGAGGCGACCATTTCGCTTCCGGAGGAGATCATCCAGCTCGATCGTTGTTGAAGGGTTGGTGCAAATGGATATACAGCAACTACGGTTGCCACCAATATTGCTAAGCCAATCAGGCGGGTGCGCCTACTCCAGAGATTCGATAGTGCGATCAGGCCTAAGACCAGTAGTAATAGATTATTGCGTTGGCCCGAGAGAGTCACCGTTATTACAATTCCACTTAGTAGGGCAATGGCCCAGCGATGGCGTTGTTTTAGAGGCTCCCACAGCACCAGTGGGGTCATTGCTGCCACGATTATGCCAAAAATGCCGTTGGTAGTGAACGGCCCATTAATCATCCCCTCCGCTTTTGGCGTGATCCTAAATACATCTGCGCCGGTGAGAGCTTGCAGTAGGCCATCGCCGATCCAAGCGGCAATCACTATCACTAGACCAGTCTGCAGCCAGCTGTGATCTTGCTGGCGGCGGAGTCCATAGAGCACGCTCAGGCCGGCCAGACCAACCAATACAACTGAGGCAATTTCACCCCAGCTTTTGCTAGGAGCTAGTGATGTGGGAATTGATAGCAACCCTGGAATCAGCAAACACAGCAGCAGCAAACCCAGCCGTTTGGCAGGTTCAGCAACCGCTCGCCATTCGCCGCGCCAGGTAAGGGCTAAGCCCAGCAGGGCTGACCCCACCAACGGCACCCGGTATTCCCCCGGGAAGGGCTGCCAGGCCACCATCAGGAGCGCAAACAACCGGCAAAGATTGGTCAGAGTCAACGCTCTACCAAGGTTGCCAAAGGTCACAAAGCTGGAAAGTCTGTTCAAGCAGGAAAGGCCTCCAACTGGTCTAGCCGTAGCCACACATCCGGCACCGGGCGTCGCCAGCGCAGCTGGGCATAGTCACCCTTGATGGCCAGGATTTCGCCAGGACCTTCTGCCAAGTAGCCCGGCAGTGCATCGCTCGCGCTGGCTTCCAGGCTGCCGAAGTAAGCAGCTTTGTCTACCCGCACCAGGCTGCCCTTTTTCAGGGGTGTCTGAGCTTGCGTCTGTACTTGCGGCTGGGCGGGAGGTGCTGGGGCGGCGTCAGCCATGTTTCATTTGTCTGTTGGCTCAGGTTAAGGCGCTTCGTGCAGTCCAGACCAGCTCGTCTTAGTTGCAACCGCCTAGCCTCCCTCAAGCTGTTAGGTCTGAAATGCGGCTGCTGCTGCTGGGTTGTTCGGGGTTTGTAGGTCGCGAGCTGGTGCCTTTTCTGCTCGAGCTAGGCCATGAGCTGACCCTCGTGAGCCGTCAGTCCCAGCCCTTTCCGGCTCTGGTTGGTAAGAGACTGGCCTGCATACGCCTAGATCCGGCCGATGCGGCCAGTTGGGCTGATAACGGCCTCGATAGGGCCCTCTCTGAGGCGGAGGGTGTCGTGAACCTCGCCGGTGAGCCGATCGCTGAACGTCGTTGGACAGAGGCTCACTGTCAGCTGTTGCTGCAAAGCCGCGTTCGCACCACTGAGCTGCTGGTGGCTGCCTTGGCGCGGCTGGAGCAGCCCCCCGCCGTGCTGGTTAATGGTTCAGCCGTGGGCTTCTACGGCTCCAGTACGCAGACGCGCTTCAGCGAGACCAGCCCCGCCGGGAGCGATTTTCTGGCCGAGATCTGCCAGCGCTGGGAAGCGGCCGCTGATCAGGTTCCAGCTGCTTGCCGGCTGGTGAAGCTGCGCATCGGCATCGTGCTGGGCCCCGATGGTGGTGCCCTCGGCAAGATGTTGCCCATCTTCCGTTTGGGTTTCGGTGGGCCGGTCGGTTCCGGACGCCAGTGGATGAGCTGGATTTATCGCCACGACCTCTGCCGCCTGATCGCCACGGCCCTTGAGGATGGCGCCTACAGCGGCGTCTACAACGCCGTTAGCCCGGAAGCCACCACCATGGGCCTGTTCGCCAGTGCCTTAGGCAAGGCCCTAGGCCGTCCCAGCCTGCTGCCCGTGCCGGGGCCGATCCTGCAGCTGCTGCTTGGCGACGGGGCCCAGGTGGTGCTGGAGGGCCAGCAGGTGCTGCCCGAGCGCTTGCTGGCCCAGGGATTCACCTTTCAGTATCCCCAGCTCAGCGCTGCCCTCGCCGCTGCCACCAACCCAGCACTCCGCTGAGCAGCGCCGCTCCCATCAACAAGCCAATTGCCGGGGTAAAAAGCGGTTCCCACAGCCGCTGAAACAACTCCAGGGGGGCTTCGATGTGTTGGCTGTGCAGGGTTACGGCCACCGCAAACCAAATTGCCCCGGCAATCACCACAAACACATCCACCACCAGCAGGGTGTCCATCGATCCCTTGAGTTGCTGCAGCAAGCTGGGGGGGGTAGGTGTGGTCATGGCAGCTCAGAGGCCTGATTAGGGCACAGCATTGCCATGATCGCCGCTGCCATCGCCTGGCTGCCGCCGGGCGCGCCAATTCGCTCCAGGCCAATGGCGGCCAGGGATTGACGTAGGGCTGGTCCTTGCTTGTGATCGCTTTGCTGCTCCAGCAGGCCTTGGGCTAGCAGGGCACTGGCCCTCAGGGATGCATCACTGCCGCTGCTGCCGGGGGCGCAGCGCACCCCTGGGCCAAGCAAGCGGCGCTGGGCTTCAGCAAAGCCCGCTGTGAATTGGGGGCCCTGTCCCACCAGCTGCAGCACTGGTTTGCCTAGCCCCACGGCCTGTTCGGCGGCGGTGCCAGCCATGCACAGCACCAGCTGGGAGGAGGCCAAGATCTCCCCAAACTGGCCCCAGCCAAGTTCAACTGCCAGGGGGCCGCGAACCAGCCGGTCGCTTGCCTCGAGCCGCCAGCCCAGGGGGCCGGCCAGCTTGGCAACGCGACTGCCGTCGAGCTCGGACACCAGGGCGGCGCGTAGCCGCAGGGGCTGGCTGCGCGCCCATTCCTCGGGCAGCAGGGCCAGGACCCGCAGCATCAGAGCGAAATTGCGCGCCGCTTCCGGCAGGCGGCTGCCTGGCACCAGCGCCAGAGGCTGCAACGCTGTTAGAGGCTGGAGTGATTCGCTTGTGGCGGCGCTCACCACGTCGAGGAAGGGATTGCCGAGGAATACCACGGCACGGTTCAGTTGCTGGCTGAGGTCGTTGGCGGTGAGGGAATCGCGGCTCCAGATGGCTTTGATGCTTGCTTGGTTCAGCAGCCAGCCGCAGGGCCAAGGCAGGCGCAGGCGGCCTTCGTAGTGGCTGGAGTAAGCAACTAGATAAACGGCGCTGGGCAGGCCCGAGAGCCAGCTTCCCAGTACCGCGAGCACATCGCCCACGGCCACCACCAGGCCGTAGTGGCGGCGGCGGCGGCGCAGGAGCAATAGCCGGCCGAGCACATGGCCCATCTGGCCTTCCAGCAGCTCGCTGAGCCGTCCGCGCAGGCTGGTGTAGCCGAGGCCGCCCGTGCTGCAGCTGCGGGTGCGGCCCAGCACCGGCACGCCCCGCTGGCGATAGGGGCTTCCGTGACCCACCAAGGGCAGAGCCTCAACCGGAATGCCCCGCTGCATCAGCTCGGCAGCTACGAGGGCACCACTGAGGTCTTCCCCGTGACCGTTGCTGAGTAGCAGAACCGGTTTCAACCCGCCAGCCAGGCCTTCAGCTTCTCCATGGCCTTCCAGCCTGGTTTGCGCACTAGGCCATCGGCGATCGACTTCTGCAGGTCGCCAGTCATCTCCGGCGCCATTGCCATTACCCGCTGCACAATTTCGATGTGTTCGCGCACCCCTTTGGCGCCCGTTTCCAGCATGGCCAGGCTCAGGTTGATGCGGGCCTGGGGGTCCTGGGGGTTAAGGCGCACGGCGGTTTTGGCGGAGCGCAGGGCGGCTTGGGGCTGCTCATCAAGCAGCTGCAGCCAAGCCAGGCAGGTCCATCCCGCCGACTGGTTGGGGGACTGCTCGGTGATAGCGATGAAGCTATCGATCAATTCAGCCGGTGCCACTCCCTCCTGGTAGCGCTGCATGGCCTGCTCGAACAGGGACGGTACGTCTGCTGAGGTCATAGGGAGGCGGCTTGCCTGGTCATCTGCTCAGATTGCCACCCGACGGGCATTACACCGCAAACGAGCTGCCGCAGCCGCAGGTCTGGCTGGCATTGGGGTTGGTGAAGTTGAAGCCGCCGCCGATCAGGGCACTGGAAAAATCCAGCTGCATTCCGTAGATGTAGAGCAGGCTCTTGGGATCGCACACCACCGCGAAACTAGGAGCATCGGCGGGTTCGTAGGTGTAGTGCTCGTCATCGCCCTGGATCGCTCTGGCATCGACGAAGTCCATCGTGTAGCTCATGCCGCTGCAGCCCCCGGAGCGCACGCCCACCCTCAACACCTTGGCCTCGCCCTGCTGGTTCATCAGAGCCCCCAGCTGCTTCATGGCCGGTTCGGTGATCAGGATCCCCTTCCCGTCTTTGGCGGTGAAGGTGGGTTGGGCCTGGGCTGCAACAGCAGTGACAGTTTCGGTACTCATCAAGATCTACGCCAGTTGCAACCACTGTATGGAGGCTCCCCGTTCGCTGCCTGGCGGAGTGTCTCCATAGAGTCAGCACACTACTGAGGGTTGAAAGGGTGCAGGTCGCCATCGTGGGAGCGGGACTGGCCGGTTTATCTGCGGCAGTGGATCTGGTGGATGCCGGCCACCAGGTGGATCTCTACGAGGCCCGGCCGTTTCTGGGCGGCAAGGTGGGCAGCTGGGTGGATGAGGGCGGCAACCACATTGAGATGGGGCTGCATGTGTTCTTTTTCAACTACGCCAACCTCTTCGCTCTGATGCGCAAGGTGGGGGCGATCGACAACCTGCTGCCCAAGGACCACACCCACCTGTTTGTGAACACGGGCGGTGATTTGCGGGAGCTCGACTTTCGCTTCGCCCTTGGCGCGCCCTTCAACGGCTTGAAGGCCTTCTTCACCACTCCCCAGCTCGACTGGATCGACAAGCTGCGCAATGCCCTAGCCCTGGGCACCAGCCCGATCGTGCGCGGCTTGGTGGACTACGAGGGAGCCATGAAGACGATCCGAGCCCTGGATCGGATCAGCTTCCAGGAGTGGTTTGTGGGCCATGGCGGCAGTGAGCAGAGCATTAAGCGGATGTGGAATCCGATCGCCTATGCCCTGGGCTTCATTGATTGCGAGGCGATCTCGGCCCGCTGCATGCTCACGATCTTCATGATGTTTGCTTCCAAAACCGAGGCCTCCAAGCTCAACCTGCTCAAAGGGTCGCCCCACCGCTGGCTCACGGGCCCGATCCTCGACTACATCCAGCAGCGCGGCGGCCGGCTGCATCTGCGCCACCGGGTCACGGAGGTGAATTTCGAGGAGGGGGCAGCTGGCGTCGATGGCCAGCCCGCTACCCGGGTGAGCAGCCTCACTCTCGGCACACCTGAGGGCGATGTCTCTGTAGTTGCAGACACCTATCTGGCCGCCTGCGATGTGCCTGGTATTCAGCGAATGCTGCCCCAAGCCTGGCGCCGCTGGCCCCTATTCGACAACATTTACAAGCTCGATGCGGTGCCGGTGGCCACCGTGCAGCTCCGTTATGACGGCTGGGTAACCGAGCTCGGTGATGGCGCCGCCGCCACCGCCGCCCGAGCCGATCTCAGCAGCCCCGCTGGCCTCGATAACTTGCTGTACACCGCCGACGCTGACTTCAGCTGCTTTGCCGATCTGGCCCTGGCCAGTCCCGAGGATTACCGCAAGCAGGGGCAGGGCTCCTTGCTCCAGTGCGTGCTCACCCCAGGTGATCCCTGGATTCCCAAGAAAACCGAAGAGATCGTGGCCCACACCGACGCCCAGGTGCGAAGCCTGTTCCCTTCGGCCGCGGGCCTGAAGCTGGTGTGGAGCAACGTGGTGAAGCTGGCCCAGTCCCTTTACCGCGAGGCTCCCGGCATGGAGCCTTACCGGCCAGAGCAAGCCACGCCAGTAGCCAATTTTTATCTGGCCGGTAGTTACACCAAGCAGGACTACATCGATTCCATGGAAGGCGCCACCATGAGTGGGCGCTTAGCCGCAGCTGCGATCCTGGGAAGCCAGGCTGCGCTGGCCACCAACACCTCTGTTTCGTAGGAGATTCCATGGGCCGTTGGCTTGAGCACAGCGTCACCACAGAGATCCGGGCCTCGGTGGATCAGGTGTGGGAGGTATGGAGTGACTTGGAGGCAATGCCCCAGTGGATGCGCTGGATCGAGTCGGTTGTAACTGAGCCGGGCGACCCCGATCTCACCGATTGGACTCTGGCGGCGCAGGGCTTCCGCTTCCATTGGAAAGCCCGTATCAGCCAGCGGGTTGAGGCCCAGCAACTGCATTGGGAGTCGGTGGGAGGCCTGCCCACTAGGGGTGCGGTGCGCTTCTATTCCCAGACGCCCGAGCTCACGGCGGTCAAGCTGAGCGTCAGCTATGAACTGCCCGGGGTCTTGGCACCATTGATGGAACCAAGCATCCTGGGTGGAATTGTGACCAAGGAGCTTCAGGCCAACCTTGACCGATTCCGTGATCTCGTTGAAACCCGCAACCCCTAAGTCCCTCGGCTCTACCATCGCTGCAGCCCTGCTGCTGGTCTCGTGCTCTGGGGAGAAGCCCCCGCAGGCCTCCAGCCAGGCAACCCCGCCGCCCAAGTCGCAGCCGGCACCCCCAGCACCAGCCCCTGTTGGGGCACCAGCTCCCTTGGCGGGACTGACACCTCTGCCCAGCTCCAACCAGGTGGTGGCTTCCGTTTCGTCAGGGCGTGTTGATCCATTTGCGCCCCTGGCGACTCCCGCAACAGCTTCCTCTGCCCGGCCGATACTTCTCAGCCTCCCCCCTGGCTTGATCTTCAACGGCGTGATTCGCTCCGGCGGCACCCCGGAGGCTCTTGTGCAGTTCGGTGCGGAGAGCGGCACCTTGCGGGTCGGTCAGAGAGGCGGCAGCACCACGGACTACAGAACCACGGACTACAGAACCACGGACTACAGAACCACGCCCCTACTGCCGGCGGGTTGGAGCGTGGCCAGCATTGATGTTCAAAATGGTCGCCTCACCCTGCGTCAGGGCAAGCAGGCGGTGACGGCCGAGCTCTGAGGCTGCGGCCGCAGGCCTCCACCAGTCCAGTCAGGTCATGGGGATCGGCTTCAGCGTCGACGCGGCCGAGTAGCTGCCGGCAGCGCTCGCTGGTTTGGGGTCCGATTGAAACCACGGCCACCCCCTCCAGCTGGCTGCTCCAGGTGGGCCCGAAAGCCCCTTTCAGCAGCTGGCAGGTGTGGCTCACGGTTTTGCCGCTGCTGAAGGTGATTGCGTCGAGGCGCCGTTGCTCTAGGGCGGCCACCGCAGCGCTGGGTAAACCCTCTGGACAGCCGGTTTCGTAGGCGGCAACTTCAACCACCCGGACACCAGCAGCGGCGAAGGCATCCGCTAGCAGGGTGCGGCCGCCGCTCTGCACCCGGGGCAGCAAAAGGCGCAGCCCCCAACCTGAGACGGGAAAGTGCTCCAGCAGGCTGTCGGCCACAAAGCTGGGCGGGATGAAGTCGGCGGGCGATCCCAACGATTCGAGCTGCGCCGCGGTTTTGCGGCCTACCGCAGCGATCTTCAGGTGGCTGGGCCGCCGTGCCAGGGAGCGGCCGATGCGGCGCAGCCGCTGCTCCACGGCCTCAACGCCGTTGCCACTGGAAAAAACCAGCCAGTGGAAATCATCTAGCTCGGCTAGGGCATCGTCGAGGGGGCCCCATTCATCTGGTGGGGTCACCACCAAGGCAGGTAGGTCTACCACCGTGGCGCCAGCGGCTTCAAACAGGCGACGGGCTTCACCTAGCTGGGTTTCGGCCCTGGTCACGGCGATGCTGCGGCCGCTCAGATAGGAGTCAGAAGCCATGGCCAGGGGGATCACTGGTCATCCAGCTTGACCATGCTGCCCGCCTGTTGCCGCAGTGCTTCCGCTTCGCTTTGCCGGTTTTGCTGCTCCAGTAGGGAAATCGCCTGGCGGAAGCCGCTGCGGGCCCCTGGCACATCACCGCTGAGCAGCAGGGCAACGGCCAAGTTTTGCTGGGCGGCGGCCAGGCTTGGATCGCGCTCCAGGGCTGAGCGGTAGGCCGCGATTGCCGCCGGCAGCTGGCCGCGTCGCCGCTCGCTAATCCCCAGGTGCAGCCAGCCGAGTGCCAGTTCGGGCGCTGCTGCGCAGGCCTGGCGGCACAATTCGCAGGCCTCTTCCAGGGCGCCCTGGCTCGTGGTGCCGGGCTCTTGCAGCAGGGCGGCCAGATTCAGCCGGGCCGCCAGGGTGAGCCGCGGCGGCAGGGGTAGCTCCAGGGCCTGGCGGTATAGCTGGCAGGCGTGCTTTGGGTCGCTGCTGCCCAGGGCGATCGCCAGGTGCAGCAGCAGCTCGTAGCGCTCGGGGTGGCGGCTGGCTGGGCACCGGGCCAATCCCTGCTGCAGCAAGGCGATGCCGCGTTCGCGGTTGCCCTCGCTCACCTCCAGGCTGCCGAGCTTGGCGCAGGCGTAGGGATCCCCAGGATTGGCGGCAAGGTCGGCCTCCATGGCCTGGCGCAGCCGTTTCGCCTTGGCGCCGCTGGCCAGCAGATCACTGCGGTAGCCATCGTGGGCTAGCGCAGGCACATCGCAATCCGCCAGATGCCAGTGGGGCTCCTTTCCCAGCAGGGCCAGCACGCTGTCATCCACCATCGAGTGGTAGGGCCGGCTCCAGTGGATGGCTAGATGGCGGCGAAATAGGCGGCTCACATTTGAGTAAGGCGACTGGGCCGCCCCCAGCTCCTGCCGCAGCAGGTTGATCAGCAGCAGATCCGGCTCGGCCATCAGGGCTTGGAGCGGCTGGCGGGCCTCGGGCAGCAGCCACTCGTCGGCATCGAGCACCAGCACCCAGTCGCCGTTCACGTGCCTTAGGGCCTCATTGCGGGCCGGCGCGAAATCCCCTGGCCAGGGCAGCTGGTGCACCACCGCACCGCAGCTCTCGGCGATGGCGATGGTGGCATCGCTGGAACCGGTGTCCAGCAGCACCATCTCATCGACGAAGCCCGCCACCGAGGCCAGGCAGCGCTCCAGCCGCTCGGCTTCGTTGCGCACGATCATCGAGAGACTGAGCATGGGCCGGATGGGGACGGGGCGAGAAACGGACAGCTCGGCTCCAGTTCAGTCGGTGAAGCCAGCGCTTGCTTCAGTGTCTCCCAGGCCCAGTCCACTGCCCAGTCTTTGCAGAGCTTCGGCCTGAGCCAGGGGCATCTGGCCAGGGCTGTAGACGCCAGGGACGCCCGGCGGCAGGAGGGGGCGCAGCTCCTCCCAGAGGTAGGGGCTGCCATACACCACCAGCCCCGCCAGCCTTCCGGCTCTTGCTAGCTGGCGCAGGGCTGCGGGCCAAGGTTCGGCGCTGCCGGCGCTGCCGCGAAAGGGATTGCCCCGCACAAACAACTGCAGCAGCACCTGTCCTGAGCCGAGCCGCTCCAGGGCGAGGGGGGCGTCGGCGTCTGTGGTCCAAGGGCTGGGGCTGCGGGCCTCCAGCAGCACGGTGCGCCAGCCGCGGGATTCGGGCCGCGCCAGGGCTGGAGCGGTGGCGCTCAGCACTGCGGTTGCTGCGGCTAGGGCCGAGTCGAGCCTGATCAGGTTGATGCCGGCCTGGGGGGTGGCGGCGCCGGTGCTGCCGGCTGTCTCCATGGTGGCCCGCACCAGCTCCAGGGCTAGGGCCTGGTTGGGCTGGGCGGCCGCCTCTGGATCGGCAACGGCCAAGGCCGCGCCAGATCCAGATCCAGCGCAGCGCTCCAGGGCCCTAATGCGGCGCTCGGCACTGGCTTCCAGCTGCTCAACCCTGAGCCGGCCGCTGGCCACCGCTTCAGCGATGGCGGCGATGGCCGCATCCGCATCGGCGGGCATCAAGACCAGATCGGCCCCGGCTTCCAGGGCCAGCACGGCCGCCTCCCCGGCGCCGTAGCGCCCGGTGATCGCGTCCATCACCAGGGCATCGGTCACGATCAAGCCAGCGAAGCCCAGCTGCTGGCGCAGCAGCCCGGTAAGCACCGGCTTGGACAGGGTGGCTGGCCGCTCTTGATCAAGCTCCGGCAGCATCAGGTGGGCGGTCATCACCGAGGCCACTCCAGCAGCGATCGCCTGTTGAAACGGCGGTAGCTCGATCGCCGCCAGCCGCTCGCGGCTGTGGGGCAGCAGGGGCAAGGTGATATGGGAATCGCTCCTGGTGTCGCCGTGGCCGGGGAAGTGTTTGGCGCAGCCGAGCACCCCAGCTGCCTGCACGCCCCGCACAAAGGCCGCAGCCAGCGCCCCGGCTGTGGCTGGATCTTCCCCCCAGGCCCGCACATTGATTACCGGGTTGGCCGGGTTGTTGTTGACATCGCACACCGGCCCCAGCACCCAGTTGAGCCCCAGGCCCCGGGCATCTCGGCCCGTGCACTGCCCGTAGCGTTCGGCTAGCTCAAGCGCCTGTTGAGGCTCGCGTCCGTAGAGGCGCCCCAGGGCTAGGGGTGGCACCAGCCAAGTGGCTCCGTCGAAACGCTGGCCCACTCCCTCCTCCACATCGGCGCAGAGCAGCAGCGGCTGACCGGCCCAGCGGCGCAGCTGGGTGCAGCGCAGGGCCACCTCGGCGGCGCTGCCGCCAAGCAGGATCACGCCGCCCACGCCAGCCTCCAGCAGGCTGCGGAGCTTGTTGTTAGGCAGCTCCCAGCGGGGGTAGCCGCGTTGGTGGTCGGCGAGTTTGCCGCTGCCGCGCACCACGATCAGCTGGTGGATCAGGCGCAGCAGGGCTGGAGCCGTGGTTTGGGTCGAGCTTGGTTCAGAGATCACTGGCTTCGGCGGGTTCGCCCTTCTCCTGCCGCTCGTCCTCTAGGCGATTGAGCAGTCCCAGCACTGTGGTGCCCTTTTCGATACCTCGATCGAGCACAAACACCACCTCAGGGGTGCGCCGCATCTTCAGCCGCCGGCTCAGCTCACCCTTCACGAAGGCGCTAGCCGAATGCAGGCCTGCCATGGCTTGCTCCTTGTCGGCGTCGCTGCCGAAGACGCTCACAAAAATCTTGCAGTGCTGCAGATCGCCCGCCACTTCAACTGTGGTGACACTCACCATCCCCTGGTTGACCCGCTCGTCCTTGATGCCGCCAATCAGCAGCTCACTAATTTCGCGGCGGATCAGGGAGGCCACCCGCTCCACCCGTCGGCTCTGTGCCATGGCTATGCCAGCGGTGCTGGGTTCACCATCGCATGCAGGATCAGCCCCAGGCTCAGCAGGCCGCTGACGCCGGCGCCAATCAGGGCAACCGCCGTAACCGGATTGCGGCCCCGAGCCGCCAGCGGTTCGAATACCGAATTGGCCACACCCAGGCCAAAGGCCACCAGGTAGCGCGGGTAGCGCGTCACATTCAGGAAGAAGTCCTTCATCGCCCGGGGTGGTCGGTCCTTGCTGCTTGCTGGCTACTCTGCCGCCCAGAGGTCAGGTTTGAAGCATGGAACTGCACCAGTTCAGGCATTCGGCCTTTTGCGAGAAGGTGCGGCTGGTGTTGGCCGCCAAACGGCTCGACTACACGGTGGTCGAGGTCACGCCAGGCTTGGGCCAGTTGGAACTCTTCCGCCTGTCGGGCCAGCGCCAGGTGCCAGTGCTGCTGGATGGCAGTGAAGTTATTGCCGATTCCACGGCCATTGCCCTTTATCTGGAGCGGCATCACCCCGAGCCGCTGCTGCTGCCCGAGGCCCCGGCCGAGCGAGCCCGGGTGCTGCTGATCGAAGACTGGGCCGATACGGCTCTTGCTGCCGGCTGCAGGCTTGCCCTAGTGCAAGCGGCGGCTGTTGATCCGCTGTTGCGCTCCGCCCTGCTGCCCGACTCCACCCCCGGCCCCCTGCGTCAGCTGGTCAGCAACTTGCCCGTCGCCGTGATGGCTGGCGTCGGCGAGGCGGTGGCAACGGTGGTGGGCAGCGCTGAGCGCCAGCAGCTCCAGACCAACCTCGAGCAGTTGGCCGTGCTGGTTGCCGATCAGCCCTATTTGGTGGGCGATCGCCTCACCCTTGCCGATCTGGCTGTTGCCGCCCAGTTGGGCCTGCTCAAATTCCCGGCCAGCAGTGGTGCCCCCTTAGCGGGCCAGGGCGTTAGCGGCATCGCCGACCACCCGCTGCTTGAGCCTCTGTTCAATTGGCGGGATCGGATTGTGCTGGAAGCGGGTCGGGGCTGAGCGGCGTCAGGGTTAGTTGGAAATGGCCGCTGCTGCTGGCCGCGGCGGCCAGGCCTAGGGCAGGGGAGGGATAGCTGGCCTGCCACTGCTCGGTTGTCACCGTGCCGTCGGGGTTTTGGCTGTAGTGGCTCAGGGTTTCCACCCGGCTCACCCGGGGGTCGCCGGGGCCGTGCAGTACCTGCAGGGCCAGTTCGTCAGCCCAGAAGTCGGTCGGATTGGGCGGCTCACTGCGGCGTCCTACCACCGTCGATTCCAGTTGCTGATCACCCGCCAGCAAGGCGATCTGGCGGTTTGGGTTGGCCGGATCATTGCGCACTTGCAGCAGGGCAACGCCCAGCAGGGCCCGGCCGATAGCGTTGGCATTGAAGGCCCGATCGCCCACCACCGCTCCGCCTGGATCGGGGCTGAAGCGCACCTCGTAGTCCAGGTCATCGCTGCGCACCTGCCAGCGCCCGGCCATCCAGTCGGGGTAGCTCAGATCCTGGTGACCGGCTCGAGCCGAGGGTCGATCTAAGGGAGCGGGTAGGCGCCACTCGGGCCAGTGGGCGGCCCGTTCTGCCAGCACGCCCGGCCCCATCGCCAGCAGCAGCGCCAGGATGGGTGCCAGTAAGGCTCCAGTCATGTCCAATCCCCTGTTGCGGGAGCTAGATCATTACGTGGTGCTGGAGCCAGGTGGCGGCGAGCGGATTCTCACGGCGGCCGAAACCCTGGCCTGGCTTGAGGCCCGGCTTGCCAAGCTGGAGCCGGTGCCGGCAGATCTGGTCGGTCTCTCTAGCCCGGGCCTGCAGGCCCAGCGACTGCTGGAAACCGCCTGCGAACTGGAGTTGGCACCTGGCCTGACGATTCAGTGGTTTGCGGTGCGGATCGAACCGCCCGGCTAAGTGGCGTAACTCAGTTGAGGGATGGCGTGATCTGGCCATCGGCCTGGCGCAGCTCCACCGGGGCCTCAGGCGCAGCAGCTGGGTCTTTGAGAATGGCTGGCAGATCGGCCAGCACCTGCTGGGCCACTTGGGCGGGGCTAGCTCCAGCTTGCTGCACCCGCAGGTCGGCCTGGGCATAGAGCGGTTGCCGTTGGGCCAGCAGCTCGCCTAGGCGGGCGCCGGGATCACCGGCCTGCAGCAGGGGCCGGGGGGTGGAATCGGCGCGCAGGCGTTGCAGCAGCAAGGGCGCTGGCGCATCTAGCCACACCACCACCCCCTGGCGCATATGGCCCCAGTTCTCGGGCTTGGTCACCACTCCACCTCCGGTGGCCACCACCAAGGAATGCCAGCCGGCGATCTGGCCAAGCACCGCCGTTTCCAGTTCTCGGAAGCCGGCTTCGCCGTCAGTGGCGAAGATTTCGGGGATGGTGCGGCCAGCAACCTGCTCCAGGGCATCGTCTGCATCAAGGAAGCGGTAGCCCAGCGCTTCGGCCAAGGGGCGGCCGACGGCGCTTTTACCGGCGCCCATCATGCCGATCAAATAAACGTTTAGCCCTTGCAAGCGCTGGGCCAAGCATGGCGATGGGGGTTTATTCATGGCGGGGTTTTCCTGGTTCGACGCCTTGGCCCTTGCCCGTTTCTAGGATGGTGAGCCACCGACCCGGGCGATGACGGCTACTGCAACAGCGTCAGGCTTCTCGCCAAACCCGACCAGCTCCAGCCACGGGCGGGGCCGCCCCTGCGTAATTACCAGGCGGGCCACCTTTAGTGCCAGTCATCGCTACTGGTTGCCGGAGCTCAGCGCTGAAGAGAATCAGGCCCGCTTCGGCCCCTGCAGCCTGGCCCCAGGCCACGGCCACAACTACACCTTGGTGGTGGCGATGGCTGGTCCGCTCGATGCGGACGGCATGGTGCTCAATCTCTCTGAGGTGAAGCACGCCATTCGGGCTGAGGTGACGGCCCAGCTTGATTTTCGCTACCTCAACGAGGCTTGGCCTGAGTTCGATCTGGATCGTCCTGAGGGCAAGCTGCCCACTACCGAAGCCCTTTGCCAGGCCATCTGGACCCGCCTGGCCCCCCAGCTGCCCCTGGTGGGGCTGCGTCTGCACGAAACCGACACGCTCTGGGTCGACCTGCTCGCCCCAGGCTCTGCCCCAATCCCCATGGAAGCCTTTCTCTCGATCCGCACCCACTTCGCCGCCGCCCACCGCCTGGCCCGGCCCGAGCTCTCCCAAGGCGAAAACGAAACCATCTACGGCAAGTGCGCCCGGCCCCATGGCCACGGCCACAACTACCTGCTCGATGTAACCGTCCGAGGCCCGATCGATGCCCGCACCGGCATGGTCTGTGATCTGGCGGCTCTGCAGCAGCTCGTCGACGACCTGGTGGTGGAGCCCTTCGACCACACCTTCCTAAACAAGGACGTGGAGCACTTCGCCAGCACGGTGCCTACAGCTGAGAACATCGCCCTTCACATCGCCGACCTGCTCAGCGCCCCAATTGCAGCCACCGGCGCTCGCCTGCACAAGGTGCGCCTGCAGGAAAGCCCCAATAACGCCGCCGAGGTGTTTGCTGAAACTCCCCAGCTGGAAATGGTGCCCGCGGCGCTCGAAGCCCTGGTGGCTGGCTGAGACCCGTGCTGCGGCTGGTGCTGGCCGTCAGCCTGGATGGCCGCTTGGCGCCCCCGCAAGGTGGCGCTGCCCATTTGGGTGGAGTTGGGGATCGTCAGGTGTTGGAGGAGGCCCTCTCCTGGGCTGATGGCTGCCTGATCGGTGCCGAAACCCTTCGGTGCCATGGCAGTACCTGCCTAATTCGTGCGCCTCACCTGCTGGCCGAGCGAGCAGCCAGCGACCGCGCTGAGCAGCCGGTGGCCGTAGTAGTGAGTCGTAGCAACGATTTTTCCCCGGATCTGCATTTCTGGCAGCAGCCGCTGCAGCGCTGGCTGCTTACACCCACGCGATCGCCGCTAGCCCCGGCTTTTGATCGTCGCCTGGATCTAGAGAGCTGGGGTGTGGCCCTGGCTGCCCTGGCGGATCAGGGGCTGGACCGGCTGGTGGTGCTGGGCGGTGCTGCCCTTGCCGCCAGCCTGCTGGCCGAAGGCTGGATCGACGAGCTGCAGCTGACGCTTTGCCCTCGGCTGCTGGGGGGACCCCATGCCTGGTTGCCCCTGGAGGCCGCAGTTCAGGCTGGGGAGTGGTGCCTGCAGGAGCACCGGCGCCTGGAGGGTGAGGAGTTGCTGCTGCGCTACCGCCGCGTCTTGGCGAAGCCCTGAGCCAGCTCCCGCAGGGGAATCTGCTGGAGGGTGTCGGCGGGCAGGCCCAACATGCGGGCCAGGCAGCGTTTCAGCACTACTTCGCTGTCGGCGCCGAAGTCGCCGCGGATCAGATCGCCCAGCACCGCCAAGCCCCGTCCACTCGAGGCGGTTTCCTCCACAAGGCACTGGCTGGTGGGGCGGGCCAGCTGGGCGCAGGGAGCTTCTAATTTGGCAGCCAGGCTGGCATTGTCGGCGGCTGCGGTTTCCACGCAAACGGTTTTCAGCCGTTGCTCCAGTTGGGGGCGTACCAGCTGCAACACCGGCAGCAGCAGGCTCGTCAGCAACACCGGGGCGACCAGTACAGGGGCGAACAGTTGCACCGGAGTTGCCAGGGAACGGAACGATTGAGGCACCAAGGCGGCGCAGCTGTAGTTAGTTTTGCCCCTTGCGAGCCCCTATTGCAGCCATGGCTGAGTTGCAGGCCCGCTGGCACCAAAGTCTGGCCGAGATTCCCGAAGCCCATTGGGATGCCCTGCTGGCCGCGGCGCACCCCCAGGAGTTGCCTTTTTATCGTTGGCGCTGGCTGCAGCAGCTTGAGGCCAGCGGCAGCATTGCGCCGCGGGAGGGCTGGCAGGGCTGTCATCTGGGCCTGTGGCGCGGCGAGGTGTTGCTGGCGGTGGCTCCCCTCTATTTGAAGGGTCACAGCTACGGCGAATTTGTTTTCGACCAGAGTTTTGCCCAGCTCGCTGGCCAGTTGGGCCTGCGCTACTACCCAAAGCTGGTGGGCATGAGCCCGGTGAGCCCGGTTCAGGGCTACCGCTTCCTGATCGACCCCGCTGAGGACGAGGCGGAGTTAACCGCTTTGATGCTTGAGCTGATCGATGCGTTCTGCCGCCAGCACGCCATCCTCAGCTGCAATTTTCTTTATGTGGATCCAGGTTGGCAGCCGCTGGCTGAGGCGGCTGGCTGTGCTGCCTGGGTTAATCAGCAGAGCCAGTGGATCAACCCCGGCCATGGGGATTTCAATGCCTACCTGGCCAGCTTCAATGCCAACCAGCGCCGCAACATCAAGCGGGAGCGGCAGGCGGTGGCAGCCGCTGGCCTCACGGTTACGCCCCTGTTGGGTGAGGCAATCCCGCCGGCTTTAGTTGGGCGCATGTATGACTTTTATGCCCAGCACTGCAGTCGTTGGGGGGCCTGGGGCAGCAAATATCTGAGTGAATCCTTTTTTGCCGCCCTGGCTGCCGATCCGAAGCTGCGGCGCCACATAGTGCTCTTCAGTGCCCATCGCGGCGATCCCGGCGAGCCGGTGGCCATGTCGCTGTGCGTCCACGCCGGCGACCAGCTCTGGGGGCGCTACTGGGGAAGTGATGAGCAGATTGATTGCCTGCATTTTGAGGTCTGTTATTACGCTCCGATTGCCTGGGCAATCGAGCGCGGCATCCGCGCCTTTGATCCCGGCGCAGGCGGTAGCCACAAGCGCCGGCGTGGCTTCGTGGCCCAGCCCCGCGTCAGCCTGCATCGCTGGAGCGATCCACGTTTTGCTTCGATCCTGCAGCGCTGGTTGCCTGGGGCTAATGAGGAGATGGCCGAGCTGATGGCGGCCATGAATGCGGAGCTGCCTTTTACGGCTGCCTACGATCCACCGCATGCCTGAAGTACCTCCCAGCCGCCAACAGCTCGATGACCAGCTCTCCCAGCGGTTCATCGCCTTAGACCCAGCCGGCTACTTCCTAATTCGCATCGATCTCGAGGCGGCGGAGCTGGTGGTTGAGCACTACGGCAATGGCATCGATGAGCGGGGCTTAGCCACTGATCCCGATACCGGAGAGGTATTGAGCTGCCGTGGCGGCGGCGTTCGTGCGCCCTTGGCAGTTTTTCGGGGCTGCAGTGCCAAGCAACTGGGTATTGACCTGACCGAAGGTCCAGGCCCTCACCCGCTCACCTGCCTAGACCACGCCCTCTATCTAGGCAGGGAGCTTCAAAGAGCTCAAGCGTGCCTTGAACAAAGAATTGAATATATCCAAGATTGAATAAATAAATATTGGGTAAATCAGGGCTATAAATATTGATGCATCAATCCAGCCAAGTTAATTGACTGGATTCAACTAACACCTTCAAACCGGCTGTAGCTCGCGGCTCGGTTCAGCTGTGGCCTTTGGAGGATCGGGTGGCAGGGTGGCGAGCTGCTCTTCTATCTCGCGCCGCACGATTGCGCGGTATTCGAGGAAGTGTTCGTTGTGAGCCAGGATCGATATGAAGCCAATGAATCGCTTCGGGTTGTGGCGGTACATGCCATAAAGCGCTTTCCAGAAGCGCACCCTGGTGTTGCGCTTAAGGCCTTGGCGCCAAAGAACGATTCCTAAAGCGCGCAGGTCAACCCAGCTGGTCGGCTTGGGCGGACGGCTGCCAGGAACAACCAACTTCTTCCATTGTTGGGGTGGCAGTTTCAGGAAGTAGGAATAAACGCGATCGATGAAAGCGTTCGGCTCATAAAGGGCGCCGAAAGCATCTACATACTCATTGGCGATGTCGCGAATTGGCCGGGTGGGCTCGAAATTAAGCAGGTTGGTTTGGTTAACCCCTTTCGCAGCTGCCTTGCCTTCGATCAAGCGACCTTCTTTCTCGAGGCGATGCCAAAGAGCTGTGTTTGGAAGGGCCTGAAGCATGCCCATCATCGCGTGGGGAATGCCAGTGCGGGTCACAAACTCGACGATTCTGCCGCCCGCGCCCTCTTTCTCGCCATCGAATCCGATGATGAAACCAGCCATCACCCGCAATCCGTAGGAGGTGATTTTGTCGACAGAATCCACTAGGGAGCTGCGGGTATTTTGTAATTTACCGGCAGTTTCCAGGCTTGCTTCGTCGGGGGTCTCGATGCCGAGGAAGACGCTCTCAAAGCGGCATTCCACCATCATTTGCATGAGGTCATCGTCCGCCGCCAGATCCACTGAGGCTTCTGTGGCGAAGCTGAAGGGGAAGCCGTGCTCAATTTGCCATTGGCGCAAAAGCGGCAGCAGCAATTTGACATTGCGCTTATTGCCGATGAAGTTGTCATCTACCAGGAACACTGAGCGGCGCCAGCCCAAGTCGTAGAGGCACTGCAGCTCGGCAACTAGCTGCTCAGGGTTCTTGGTGCGAGGTTTGCGCCCATACAACACAATTATGTCGCAGAACTCGCACTGGAAGGGGCAGCCTCGGGAGAACTGCACCGACATCTCTGAGTAGGCGTCCAGCTCTAGTAGGTCAAAGCGTGGAATCGGCGTTCCGGTTACATCTGGCTTGACGCCATCAGAGCTAAACCGGCCATGGCTGTCACCCCGCTCAATGGCTTCGATGAACATCGGCAGGGTGATTTCACCCTCGTCGAGGATCTTGTAATCCGCCAGGTCGAGCTCGGGCGCGTCTGGGGTGGAACTGGCAAAAGGACCTCCCACGGCGACGGGGATACCGCGCTGCTTGGCCTTGCCGATCTGAGTGGCCATATCGGCCTTCTGGACGATCATTCCGGAGATCACCACCAGCTCAGCCCAGTCCCACTCGGCTTCGCTGACCTCGCGCACGTTGCGGTCAACCAGCTTCATTTCCCATGACTGGGGCAGCAGGGCGGCAACTGTGACCAATCCCAAGGGCGGTAGAAGCACCTTGCGATCAATCAAGTCGAGGATTTTTTCGTAGCTCCAGAAGGTTTTCGGGAACTCTGGGTAAACGAAGAGAGTGCGCATGCAAACAGCCGAGCTGGGTTGATGACCGGGGAAAACCAGGGCGCTTTTTCTGCGCTGCTATGCGGTGTTAATGAATGAAAGCTTAGGAGGTCTGCGGAAGTGCTGAAGCCTGCGGGCTTTCTGCTGTAATGGCCTCACCTTCAATGATGGCCTGCCATGGCTGCTGCGATTTACCTGGGTTTGTTTGGTGGTGGGCTTGCCGTTGCCATTGCCGCATCGATCGTGCTGCGCGGCATCAAACTGATCTGAGTTTGAGTCTCAGGCCCCTGCGGCTGATCAGCTCCTGTAGGCCCAAGACGAAGCCAGCCGCCCCAAGCACGGCAAAGGTTCCCTGCAACCCGAGCGTCAGGCTCATGGCAGCTGCCAATAGACCACTGAGGCCGCCCCCACCTAGGAAGGCAATCTGGCCCAACCCGGCCATGCGCCCCCGGATGGCCATTGACGAACCCACCTGGCTGATCAAATTGACCCCTGCCAGCAGACTGGCTGTGCCAGCCCCGAGGGCGAAGGTAGCCGCCAGACCTATTCCCAGCGTTTCTGGGCTGCTGAAAGCGGCCATGGCCAGTTGGGCTGCTGCGGTGATCAGGGTGCAGCTTCCAAGCAGCAGGCCGGGCCGCTGGCTCAACCAGCGACTGTGACGCTGAAGTACCAGGCCGCCGCTGATGCTTCCTGCCGCCAACACACTGGTGAATAGGCCAAGGGCCTGGGGGGAGGGGCCCAGCAAATCCCGGGCCATCAACGGGGCTAGGCCTGGGTGGAAAAAGCCCAGTAAACAAGCCAGTGCCGTGTAGATCAGCACATGCCGCAGCACTGGACCACTGCCGCGCCAGGCGGCTCTGAGCCCACTGCTGGCGCCAGCCATGCTGCGCTGCTCCAGTCCCCTATTGGGGTGGAGCAGCCACAGCACTGAGGCGATGGGGATCAAGTAAGTGGCGGCATCGATCGCGAGGGCCGTGCCCGCGCCGGTCCAGGCCAGCAGCCAGCCCCCTATGGGAGGCCCCACCAGCTTGCCCACGTTGAAAACCACCGAAAAGCTGGTGAGGTACGGAGCCAGTTGCTGGTGATCCTCCACCAGTAGGGCGCAATATTTGTTGCGGGCCGTGAGTTCGTAGGAACTGGCGATGCCTACCAGCAGGGTGCTCAGTAGCAACAGGACAACCTGCAGGTCGCCATTGCTCAGGGGTATGGCAACGGCTCCCAGGATGCCTGCTGCGAAAAGTCCCCACTGGGAGCGGATCAGTACGGCTTCGCAGCCCAGCTTGTCGGTCGCAACCCCTGCTGGCCCACTCACCAGCAGGGCGGGTAGGGCCAGCACCGCGAAATGGAGGGCTAGCACCAGGGCATTGCCGCTGCCATCCATCAGGATCCAGCCCTTAGCCGTGAGGCCTGCGAAGGATCCAGCTGTGCTCAGTCCTGAGGCAACCAGAAAGGTGGTGCATTGATGCGCCCGCCAGTTCAAGCGCCCAGGCGGCGGACGTCAACGGCCTCCGCCACCATCGCCTTGGCGCCTACTACCTCGCCGATGAGGTCGTAGGTGTCGGCAGCAGTGATGCGCACCGGCACCATGGTGCCTGGTGCTGCGCAAAGTCCGCCCTCGCCTGGATGCACCCGCACTTCGCCATCAACCTCGGGGGCGAAGCGGGTGCAGCGGCCGAGCATCTCACCGCTGCTGGGGTTCTCCTGCTCGATCAGCACATCCACGATCCTGCCTACCCAAGCGGCGTTGCGGGCGGCGGCGATCGGCTGCTGTAGGGCCATCAGGCGATCCTTGCGCGCTGCTGCCACCTCGGCTGGCACTTGATCCGGCAGGTCGGCGGCGGGGGTGCCCTCCTCCGGTGAAAAGGTGAACACGCCCACGTGGTCGAACTGCTGCTCGGTCACGAAATCGAGCAGGTGCTGGAAGTGCTCTTCGGTCTCGCCAGGAAAGCCCACGATGAAGGTGGTGCGCAGCACCGACTCGGGCAGCTGTTCGCGGATCCGCCGCAGCACGCCGCCGGTTACATCCGCTTGCCAGGGGCGGTTCATTGCCCGCAGCACCTCGGGGTGGCTGTGTTGCAAAGGCAGATCCAGATAGGGCAACACGTTGGCCACCTCGCGGTAGGCCGTAAGCACTGCCTCGGTGAGTCCGGTGGGGTAGGCGTAGTGAACGCGGATCCAGGGGATTTCCACCTCCCCAAGGGCCCGCAGCAGCTCCGCCAGCTGGGGCTTGCCGGCTAGATCGAGGCCGTAATTGGTGGTGATTTGGCTGATCAACACCAACTCCTTCACCCCCTGAGTCGCTAGCTGCTTCGCTTCAGCCACGATGCTCTCGATCGGGCGAGAGCGCTGATTGCCGCGCAGGTGGGGAATGATGCAGAAAGCACAGCGGTAGTCGCAGCCCTCGGCCACCTTCAGGTAAGCCACGGCCTCGCTGGTGGTGCGGTAGCGGGGCAGGTGCTCGTCGCCCACGAAGGTGGGGTTGGCGCTCACCTGATTGACCCGCTCGCCAGCCTCCACCCGCTCCAGCACGCTGACGATGTGCTGGTAGTCGCCGGTACCCACGATCGCCTTGGCTTCGGGGAGGCTTTCGAGCAGCTCCTCCTGGAAGTGCTGGGCCAGGCAGCCCGCGATGATGAGTTCCTTGCCCTGTTCGGCTAGCTCCACCAGGGTGCGCACCGACTCCTCTCGTGCTTCCTGGATGAAGCTGCAGGTGTTCACAACCACCAAAGTGGCGTCGCTTTCATCGGCACTGACGCCGTAGCCGGCCTCGGCTAGCAGACCCAGCATGTGCTCGGTGTCCACGCGGTTTTTTTCGCAGCCCAAGTGGGCAAATGCCACGGTGGGCTTGGCTGCAGGAGCGTGGGTTTCCTGGGTCACAGTTTTTCCAGGGCAGAGATTCACCCTACGTTGCACTCTGACGGCACCCTGAAACCCTGGGTTGCGCCTGCCACAATCAGGCCTGCCTGGGCTACGACCCGTGACCTCAACCCGCCTCAGCCAGCGCCTTAGCTCCAGCCGGCGCCGTAGTGATCCGGCCCGCCGCTGGGCGCGGGTAGCAATGGCTGTGTTGGCCACCATCGGCGCCATCGATACCGGCGCCATCACCCTGAAGCGTTGGGGTCTGCTGGGTCCGCTGAGTTGCCCTGGCGGAGCAGAGGGCTGCGACAAGGTGCTGAACAGCGCCTGGGGCAGCATCTTTGGCCAGCCCCTGTCTTTATTTGGCTGGCTTGCCTACGGGGCGGTTTTGTTGCTTGCTGTGCTGCCGCTGGTGCTGCGCGGCGACTCGAGAGCGGCCCTTGCCCAGCGCAGTTGGTGGGCCCTATTGCTGCTGAGCACGGGCATGGCTGTTTTCAGCCTGTTGTTGATGGGGGTGATGGTTCTCAAGATTCAGGCCTTCTGTTTCTTCTGCGTGCTCTCAGCGACTCTCAGCCTGAGTCTGTTAGTGATCAGCCTCGTTGGTGGGGAGTGGGAAGACCGCGGCCAGCTGGTGTTCAGGGCCGTGATCGTGGCCTTGTTGGTGGGCATGGTGGGCCTGGGCTGGGCGGCTTCTGTGGATCGCCCCGCAGCGGTGCGGGGGGCTGGGGTCCCCCCCCTAGTTGTGGCCATCAGTAGTCCAGAAGCGATTGCCCTAGCAGAGCATCTCAGTCGCACCGGCGCGGTGATGTACACGGCCTACTGGTGCCCCCATTGCCATGAGCAGAAGGAGCTGTTCGGCAAGGAAGCCAGCGCCAAGTTGGGCCTGGTTGAGTGCGCTGCCGATGGCCAAAACAGCCAGAAGTCACTGTGCGACACCAAGAAAATTGAGGGCTTCCCCACCTGGGAGATCAACGGCAAGCTCGATTCAGGGGTTAAGTCCCTAGCTGATCTCGCCCGGCTATCCGGTTACGCCGGCCCAGTGCCCTGAACAGCAGCGGTGCTGGGGGGCCTGTGCAGCTGTTGATCGGTGTGGCGCTGCCAAAAAGGCTGGGCATGGGGCGAATCTGTGCGGTGGTGTCCGCCCCGGCTCTCGGTGCGGAACAGGGCAGCTTCGATTAGCAGCTCGGTCAGCACCAGCCGTTGCTGCAGTTCCTGCAGCCGCCGCAGTGCGGGCACCGCCGCCGGCTCGAATTGGACGCTCTGGCCCGGCTCCACGATTTGTAGCTGCCGCCAGGCTTGGCTTGCTTCGAGCTGCCGGCGCTGGCCACGCAGTTGCTGTAGGGCAGGCCCCAGGGAGTAGCCATTGCGCTCCACACCCGCCACCTGCCAGCAAAGATCCCGCAAGGCGCTGATCTGGGCCTCCAGGCGCTCTTTTGGGGGCAAGGGCAGCTGGGTCGTGGTGATTGGCTCCTCTGGGGCGGCCGCGGTTGGCCTGCCCGGCGCCAGCTCGATTGTGCGTAGCTGGCGGGCAAACACCAGGCACTCCATCAGGGAGTTGCTGGCTAGCCGGTTGGCCCCGTGCACGCCCGTGCAGGCCACTTCGCCTACGGCATACAGGCCAGGCACGCTGGTGGCGGCTTGTAGATCGGTCCAAATGCCGCCCATCCAGTAGTGGGCGGCCGGGGCCACCGGGATCGCCTCCCGGGTGGGTTCCAGCCCGAGTTCACGGCAACGCCCCAAGATCGTGGGGAACTGGCGCTCCAGGCGCGGCAGTCCAACAGGCCGCAAATCCAGCCACAGATGGTCTACGTCTAGGGCCTGCATCCTTCTGGCCAGGGCGCGACTCACCGCATCCCTTGGGGCGAGATCTGCTCCCGGCAGCTGCGCCACCGGGCTGGCTCCCGACTCTTCCACCAGGCGTGCGCCTTCGCCGCGCACCGCCTCCGATATCAGGAAGTGGGGTGCACCCGGCAGCATGAGGGCGGTGGGATGAAACTGCACAAACTCCAGATCGCGCAGTTTTGCGCCGGCTTGCCAGGCCATCACTACCCCGTCGCCGCTCGCCAGGCTGGGGTTGGTGGTGTGGGCGAAAAGGTGGCCTCCACCACCTGTGGCCAGCACCACAGCCCGGGCGGTAAGCCAGTGGAGGCGGTTCTCCTCGAGCACCGCCAGGCCCACACAGCGGCCCTGCTCCAACCAGAGTTGCCAGGCCACAACGCCCTTGCGCTGTACTAGCCGGGGCCGAAGCAGAACCTCCCGTTCCAGGGCTTCCACCAGGGCGCCGCCGGTGCGGTCCTGGGCATGCAGAACCCTCCGGTGGCTGTGGGCGGCTTCCAGGGTTGTGCTCAGATTTTTGCCGTCGCGGTCGAAGGCCATGCCCAGCTCCAGCAGGCGCTCTACGCAAGCTGGAGCGTCATGCACCAGTCGCTCCACGGCCGCCAGATCGCACAGTCCAGCCCCTGCCACCAGGGTGTCGTCGATGTGGCTCTGGAAGCTGTCGTTGGGCCTTGTTACTGCGGCTATACCTCCCTGGGCCCAGCGGCTGGCGGATCGTGGCGTGCTGCTGGGATCACTGTCCTTGCTTAGCAACAGCACGTGCAGATGGCTGGGCAGCTCCAGGCAGGCCATGAGCCCGGCTGCTCCACTGCCAACTACCACCACATCCCAGGACTGCTCTGCCATGGCGGCTCAAGACATCCGACAAAGGTCGGCACTAAAAAAGCCGCCGGAAGGCCCCGACGGCTTTCAAGAGAATCGAATTTTAAGCCTCAGCGGTACTGGCCATCGTTGATGCGGTCGTCGCCTTCGTTCAGGGCGATGACTGCATCAGTGACGGTGAAGTTGTCCTTGTACTTGTTGAACAGTTCCTTTTGGCGATCGGTCAGATCGATGTTCAGCACATCGTCAACGCTGGCGTAGGGGCCTCCCAGGACGATTTTGCCGGCCAGGGTCGGATACATGCCTGGGTAATCCTGGAAGCGGCGCACAGAACAGTTGTTTAGGTCCACCTTGCCGGCTCGCTCGGCGATTTTGTCGTCGGCTTGGTTGCGACGATCGGCTGCGTAAGCCGGCGGTGGAATCAGCAACGTGATCAAGAGGCCGGCCAGCACGACCCCACTAATCAGCCAGGCAACCAGCCGTTTCATCACGACACTCCGTTGAACTACGGGAAGGGAGGCGACATCGGTCACCGGGAGTCCAATGTTACAGAGCCATGCCGGAATTTTTACCTGTAACCCTCCAGGATTTGCAGTTCTTCAGATCAGGCCGCTCAGGCTCGGTGCCCCAAGAGAGGCCAGCAGGAAAAGGGCATCTACCGCCAGGGTTGTGGCCAAGGCTGCGCTTGTTACGCGTCCCACCTCGCCCAAACCCCAGAGCCAGCGGCAGGCTTGAACAAGCACCGCAGCGCACAGCACAACCAACACCAGGCTTTGGGGTGCTAGCACCTGCTGGGCTGCAGCTTGCAGGAGCAGGGGTGCTTCGGTGCTGCTCGCATTGAGGATCTGGGGCCAGGAGGGCATCAGCCAGGTGCCGGCTATGGCTGCATCAGTGGCTGCCGTACCAAGCAGGGACCCTAAATAGAAACCGCAGGCAAGTTTCCAGCGGCTCTGCAGTCCAGTCAGTGCTAGAGGCAGGGCAAAGGCCTCGATGGGCAGGTGCCACACCGGATGGAGCCGGCACCACCCCCAAAACAGGCTGCCTGCCAACCAGCTGCCGCAGAAACCAACTAGCAATTCCCCGGCTCGACTGACTCGGGGATTGGGGTGCTGACTCAGGGCTAGCGCTAGGCCAAGGAGGGGCACCGTGAACAGAGCCGCACTAAAAGGTGCAAGCCGCACCCATGGGGCCTGAAGGAAAACTGGCAGGGTGACCAAAACCCCGCTGATCAGGCTCAGCCCAGGGTTGCGGCACGCCTGCAGCAACGCACGCAGCGAAGGGATGGCCGGAAGGCCTGCCGGGGCTATTGCGCTGGGAGGGGCCCCGACCACCAAAATTGTGAAGAAAGATGCGCAACCTTAAGGGTTCAAGCGGGGAGCCGCGCCATAGGGTCGTTGCAGCTCGTTTTGCCCACGATGTTGTCCGCTGCCATGCCGAACCTGCCCGTTGCGGTGATCGGTTTCTGGGAAGCCTGCTTTCGATCCCTGGTGTTGGGGGTTTTGCAGGGGCTGACGGAGTTTTTGCCGATCAGCAGCACCGCCCACCTCAAGGTGGTGCCGGTCTTGCTCGGCTGGGGTGACCCGGGGGTGGCGGTCACGGCGGTGATTCAGCTGGGCAGCATCGCGGCGGTGTTGGCTTATTTCCGCTCAGACCTGGCTGAAGTGATCAGGGGTGTGGGCCGGGCCTGCCGTCACGGTCAGTGGGGCGACCCCTCCGCTCGCATGGGTGTCGCCATTGCCCTGGGCACTCTGCCGATTGTTTTTGCTGGTTTGGCTTTGAAGCTTTGGGTGCCCGATTACGACAACTCGCCGCTGCGCAGCATGGCCTCGATCGCGTTCGTGTCGATCGTGATGGCCCTGTTGCTGGCTCTGGCTGAGCTGGTGGGTAGCCGTCGCCGCGAGCTGGTTGATGTGCAGCCCCGTGATGGCGTCTGGGTCGGCCTGGCTCAGTCCCTGGCTCTGGTGCCAGGCGTTTCCCGCTCGGGGAGCACCCTCACTGCCGCTTTGTTTGACAGCTGGCAGCGCCCGGCCGCCGCCCGCTTCTCCTTTTTGTTGGGCATTCCGGCAATCACCCTGGCGGGGCTGGTGTCCCTCAAGGAGGCATTCAGTGCTCCAACTGGTGGCGGCGCCGTGCCCTTGCTTGTGGGAATCGTTGCCGCTGCGATGGTGTCCTGGTTGGCGATCGCCTGGTTGCTGCGCTTTCTGCAAACGAACAGCACCTGGGTATTTGTCGCCTATCGCCTGGTCTTCGGGGTAGGCATATTGATTTGGCTTGGCGCCAGGATGGGAGCCTGAATCCCTAGCAGCCCCTAACGTCGTGTGGAATGAGCCCTCTGCGGGGATTGCCCTAGCTGCTCTCGATAGCAGCTCTCCAGGGGCGGTGCGCTTGCCGGCCCCTGCCGTGGTTGCCTCGGTGGAGCCTGGTTCGATCGCTGAGGAGTTGGGCTTTCAGCCGGGCGATCGCCTGCTCAGCATCAATGGCAAGCGTCCACGGGATCTGATCGATGTTCAGATGTTGGTGGGAGAGGAAGAGCTCACCTTGGAAGTTGAAGATCCAGACGGATCCCTGCATACGGTTGAGTTGGAGAAGGATCTCGATGAGGGCTTGGGCCTGGGATTCACTGAAGCTTTGTTCGATGGCCTCAAGCAGTGCAACAACGCCTGTCCGTTCTGCTTCATCGACCAGCAGCCACCGGGTCGCCGCAGCAGTCTCTACCTCAAAGATGATGATTACCGGCTCAGTTTTCTTTACGGCTCCTACCTAACACTCACCAACCTCACCGCCGCTGATTGGCAGCGGATAGAGGAACAGCGGCTTTCGCCCTTGTTCGTTTCCGTCCATGCCACCGAGCCTGAGCTGCGTAGCCGTTTGCTAGTCAATCCTCGGGCCGCTCTGCTGCTGGATCAGCTTGGCTGGTTCGCCCAGCGCGATTTGCAGATCCACGCCCAGGTGGTGGTGTGCCCTGGTATCAACGATGGCCCGGCCCTACTGCGCACCTTGCAGGATTTGGCCCAATTTGGCGCTGGCGATTGGCCCGCGGTGCTCTCCGTGGCAGTGGTGCCCGTGGGGCTTACCCGTTTTCGTCCCGATGGGGATGCCCTCGTACCCGTAGATCGCCAGTCTGCCCGCCAGGTAATCGCCTTGGTGGAGCCCTTGCAGCAGGGCTTTCAGCGAGATCTGGGCAGTCGTTTCGTTTGGTTGTCCGATGAGTGGTATTTGATGGCGGGGCTGCCGCTTCCCCCCCGGGCAGATTACGAGGACCTACCCCAGCAGGAAAACGGCGTCGGCAGCATTCGCGCCTTTATCGAGGCGCTTGAGCTCGCTACCCGGAAGCTGCCCAAGGCCCTGGCCAGGCCGCGGCGGCTGAGCTGGGTGGTGGGCCAGCTGGTGGCCGAAGCTCTCGAGCCCGTGGTAGCCAGGCTCAATGCGGTTGAGGGGCTTGACCTGATTTTGCATGGCTTGCCCAGCCCTTACTGGGGTCAGGAGCAGGTGGTTACGGGCCTGCTGACCGGTTCTGATCTGCTTACCGGCTTGGCTGGCTTGGATTTGGGCGAGGCCTTGCTGCTGCCAGCGGTAATGCTGCGCCAGGGCGAACCGGTATTCCTCGACGACCTCAGCCTGGCTGAGGTCGAGGCCCAGCTGCCGGTGCCTGTGCAGCTGCTGAAGGGTGCAGACGACCTTGTGGCCTCATGTTTAGGCAGGTTTCCATTAACTCCTTACAATGTTCGGGATTAGGCTGATGTTTACGTGCTCAATTTCACTTCCCGCTTAGCTCTGCTTTGCCTGCTGGGTCCCCCTTTTCTGGCCTTTGCAGCCCAAGCTCAGGACAAGCCAGCGACTGCTGCTTCCCAGGCGGATTTGACTTTGCCCATGCCTCCACCGTTGCCACTGGCACCTGAAGCCCTGCGTGGCGACTCCACTACCAAGTTGCGGGGCTATCGGCCACGCCTAAACCCAACCCTCGTGACTCCGGCAGCCACCAAGCTGGCTCCTGGGCTTGAGAATCTGCCCGCACCCGCCTCCTTGGCGCTGCCGGTTAAGCCAGAGCAAGTGCGAATAACCGAGTTGCGCCCCCTTGGTTTAGTTGAAGTAGAAAATCTTGCCGAGGTCAATAACTCCAATCTCAAGGCGATTGCTAGCCAGGTAGATCAGGCTCAGAGCAATCTTCGAGCCCAAATTTCTCAGTGGTATCCCAGCCTCAACTTGGAGGCAAATTCACTACCCGTTTATAACACCGGTGAGCAGAGCAACACGGTGTTTAACGGTGTTAAGCAGACCCAGGTCATTAATCGTTGGGATTTAGGAGCTGCCATCACGGCCCAGTGGTCACTAATCAATCCTCAGCGGGTGCCTACTATAGCAGCGGCGCGTGATCAATTTGAAAAGGCCAAGTTCCAATACGTCATTGCTCTACGGGATCTGCGATTGCAGGCAGCTTCTTCATATTTTGATCTCCAGCAGTCTGACGACCAAGTCCGTATTGGTCAGGAGTCCGTACGCGCTTCTTTAGTTAGCTTGAGAGACTCCAAGGCAAGATTTCAGGCTGGTGTGGCTACAAAGCTAGAGGTGCTTGAAGCTGAAACCCAGCTTTCCCGTGATCAGCAGCTCTTGACCAACTCTCTCGCTGCCCAAGCAATCGCTCGCCGCACCTTGGCAGCTCTTTTGGATTTACCCCAAAATGTAACCCCAACCGCTAAGGATCCGGCAAGGGTCTTTGGCATTTGGCAGCCCTCGTTGCAGGAAAGCATTGTTGCGGCTTATACATTCCGTGAAGAGCTGGATCAGGCTTTGCTGGATATCTCAATCGCTAACAGCCAGGCAAATGCAGCATTGGGTGCTGTTCAGCCCTTCCTAAACATATTTGCTGCGTTTTCAGGCAGCGTTTTTGACGGCCAAGATCCTCAAGTTCTAAACGACCCCGCAGGCGATGGAACGGAATACAACACTGCTATTGGCCTCAACCTGAGCTGGCGCCTCTTTGATGGCGGAGCAGCTGCGGCCCAATCACGGCAAAATAAGCAGCTTGCCCAAGAAAATACTTTTCGCTTCGCCCAGCGACGAGATGGCATTCGCCAGGAGGTTGAAACAAGTTTCTATGAACTCGAGAAAAACAACCGCAACATTGTGACTACCTCTAGGGAGGTGATTTCGGCGCGCGAATCCTTGCGGCTAGCTCGTCTGCGCTTCCAGGCTGGTGTGACAACCCAGCGAGAGGTGGTGGACAACCAGCGAGATCTCACTCAGGCAGAGGTGCGCTATTCCGGTTCAATCACTGACTACAACAAGCGTCTTGCCGAACTTCGTCGCCGAACTGGCCTAGATCAAGTGGCTGGTTGCACGCCCCAGTCCCTACCGGCAGTCAAGCCTGCCGGCGCTTCAGATCTTCCCGTCGAACCCACGCCCCTGATCCCTGCCTGCCAGGCCGCTGCCCAGGGAGCCGTCTGACGCCGTGGTGGCGTCATCTGTTGATCCACAGCCTTCATTTGGGCTGCCCAACACCCTGCGATTGGGTTTGTTCCAGGGTTGTTTGGGCTGCCTGGCCGTCATCTTCGCGGGCCTGCTCAATAGGGTCATGCTCAGCGAGCTTGAGTTCCCCGGCCTACTGGTTGGTGGCGCGCTGGCATTTGAACAGTTTGTTGCTCCCTCCAGGGTGTTGTTCGGCCAAATTTCAGATGCCCATCCCTGGGCGGGGCGTCACCGGCTTCCATATATATGGCTGGGTACTGCCCTGTTTTGTGGCTTGGCGGTGCTGTCCGTTCCCCTGATCTTTCATGTGGGTCGCTTGCTTGAAGCTGCTTCCCAGCCTGAGCTGGCATTGGGAATCACGGCGCTTTGCGGGCTGTTTGCTCTTTATGGTCTGGCGATTTCCCTCGCCACCACCCCCTATCTCGCCCTCGTAATTGATCGCACCAGCGAGGCTGAGCGGCCCCGGGCGGTGGGCTTGATTTGGTGTCTGCTCACTGTGGGCATTGTGATTGGGGCAATCTCGATCAATCTGAGCTTGCGCAGTCTTGATGGCATCACCGATCCTGCCCTTTTGGAGCCTGTATTGCTTGGCTTCATGGGCCGGGTGGCCGCAGTGGTGCTTGTGCTCACGGTTGTTGCCACCGTTGGGCTCGAACCCAGCAACAAGCAACTTGACTTGCCTGCGGGCGGGCAGCGCCGGGAGGATTCCATCACCCTCGCCCAGGCCTGGGCACTTGTCAGCTCAAGCCGTCAGGTCCTGGTTTTTTTCTCCTTTCTTGTGCTGTTCACCCTCGGCTTGTTTCTACAGGACCCCATTCTTGAGAGCTACGCAGCAGACGTGTTTGGCATGCCGATTGCAGCCACGGCATCCCTGAACGCCATTTGGGGTATGGGAACTTTGACGGGCTTGCTGCTTGCTGGGCTGTGGATCGTGCCCAGGCTCGGCAAGTTGGCAACGGCGCGACTGGGTTGCCAGCTGATTTTGGTCAGCCTGGTGTGTTTGGCACTAGCTGGTTTGGAGCCCCGTGTGCCGGTGCTGCAGGTGGTCATGCTCCTGTTTGGCTTGGCGGCGGGCATAGGGACCAACAGCGCCCTAGTGCTGATGCTTGATCTCACCTTGCCGGAGGCTGCTGGCACCTTTGTAGGGGTCTGGGGTCTGGCCCAGGCCTTATCAAGGGCCTTAGGGAAAATGCTCGGTGGTGGACTGCTTGATCTAGCTCGTTCTCTCCAGCAGGCTTTCGAGCTTGCCCCGTCTGTTTATTTCCCCTACGCCATGGTTTTAAGCGTGGAGGTGCTGGTTGCTTTTGGTGCCCTGGTGTTGCTGAGGCGCGTCAACCTGCGCCAATTCAGGGAGGATACGGGTCGCAGCCTCAGCAAGGTGCTGGCCCTAGAGCTCGGATGAACCAAGAACCCTCAGTGCTTTACCCCCCAGATCTCAATCCAGGCCTGGTTGAGCTGATTGATCTTGTGGCTGACCGGCAGCGGGCCGATTTCGGTCATATGGCCTCCGATCTCAAATCAGACGGCAGCCTGATCACGGCCTGTGATCGCTGGAGTGATGCGACCCTGGTTGAAGGATTGGCTCGCCTGTTTCCCGGTGAAGGGGTGCTGAGCGAGGAAGGCGACAAAACAGTGCCTAAGACCTCTGCTTATTGGGTGGTTGATCCCCTGGATGGCACCACTAATTTTGCGGCTGGGATTCCCTACTGGGCCATTTCCATAGCGCGTTTTGAGGCTGGGCGTCCGGTGCTTGCCGTGCTGGATGTGCCACCACTTCGGCAGCGGATCGTGGCGATACGCGGTCAGGGTGCCTGGCGCAATGGTCGCCTCCTGCTGGCTCCCTCCGGGCAGAGCCACCCTGCTGGCTGCGCTTCCTTGTGTAGCCGTTCGATAGGAGTGCTGCAAAAGCTGCCCAATCAACGCTTCCCTGGGAAAATCCGTTTGCTTGGGGTGGCAAGCCTCAATCTTGTCAGTGTGGCGATGGGGCAAACGATCTCAGCACTTGAGGCCACTCCCAAAATCTGGGATCTGGCAGCAGCGTGGTTGGTGCTCAGCGAGTTGGACTGCCCGATTCGTTGGCTGGTGCGATCACCGGAATCGATCGATGCTGGTTCCGATCTGTCTGCAGCCGATTTCCCTGTGCTGGCGGCCGATCGGCCGGAAACCTTGGCCCGCTTCATGCCCTGGGCCGATGCGCTGGTGGGCTGATCCTTGCCAGAAGGGCGTTGGAGGTGATATGTTTTTGGACTGCGCGCAAGGGGGAAGATCCCGAAGCGAGCAGGCTTACGACGAAGAAGGCGAGAGCCGACGGTGTTGTAAGTTTTCTGAGTCGCTG
>NZ_JAGQCP010000015.1:0-54133 GCF_024346255.1 Cyanobium sp. BA5m-10
CCATCGAGGCTTCCACCTTGAAATCCTTGGGAAGAAAACCCCGGATCGTGCGGGCCTTCGTCGGACTTTCAACAATGACCAGGGTGTGACCCACAGGCACGCGGTGAACCGCTACCTCTTTATCGCATCGAGCCCAAGTTGACAGCCAGGCGCAGCTACAGTCACCCCATCACAGCTCCCACCTCGCGGTCCCCTCGCTGATGTTCCTGCTGGGCGCCCTCTCCTCCGTGGCCGATGCGATCGGCAGTGGTGCCGGAACGGGAGGATTAAATCTCCAGCTCAACGCTGGCGCCATCGCCCCGGAGGCGGCGGTGCTGATCGCACTGCTCACCTGCCTGCTGGTGGATCTCGCTGGCGAAAAGGCGGCCAGCCGCTGGGTTCCACCGATTTGTTATGCAGGCCTGGGCAGCGCCCTAGTGCTGCTTGCCCTGCAGTGGAACACCCCCGACCTGCAGCCCGCCTTCGTGGGCTCCTTCCTGGCGGACAACCTGGCGATTGCCTTCCGATCCGTGGTGGCGGCCTCCACCTTGATTTCACTGCTGCTCAGCTGGCGCTACGTAGAGCAGAGCGGCACGCCGGTGGGTGAATTCGCCGGCATCCTGCTGGCTGCCACCCTCGGCGCCATGTTCCTATGTGGCGCCACCGATCTAGTGACAATTTTCGTGTCGCTGGAAACCCTCTCTGTGTCTAGCTATTTGCTGGCTGGCTACATGAAGAGGGATGCCCGCAGCTCCGAGGCAGCACTGAAATATTTGCTGGTGGGTTCGGCCGCCGCGGCTGTATTCCTCTACGGCGCCTCCCTGCTTTACGGCCTCACCGGCGGTGCCACCGGCCTTGATGCCGTAGCCCTGGCCCTGCGCACCAGCGCCTCGCCCGTTACAGCCTTGGCCCTGGTTTTCGTGCTGGCCACGGTGGCCTTCAAGATCGCAGCGGTGCCCTTCCACCAATGGACCCCCGACGTCTACGAGGGCTCGCCAACGCCGGTGGTGGCCTTCCTTTCGGTGGGTTCCAAGGCCGCCGGCTTTGCCCTGGCCCTGCGCATCCTGGTGGGCTGCTTCGAGAGCTTTGATGCCCAGTGGAAGCTGCTTTTCACCGTGCTTGCGGTGCTCAGCATGGTGCTGGGCAACGTGGTGGCCCTGGCCCAAACCTCGATGAAACGGATGCTGGCCTACAGCTCCATCGGCCAGGCCGGCTTTGTGATGATCGGCCTGGTGTGCGGCACCGAAGACGGCTTCGCCGCGATGGTGCTCTATATGGCGGCCTACCTGTTCATGAATCTGGGCGCCTTCGCCTGCATCATCCTGTTCTCGTTGCGCACCGGCTCCGACCGCATCGCCGATTACGCCGGCCTTTATCAGAAGGATCCGCTGATCACCCTGGGCTTAAGTCTCTGCCTGCTTTCCCTAGGTGGCATACCGCCGATGCTTGGCTTCTTCGGCAAGATTTATTTATTTTTTGCCGGCTGGGCCGATCACCAATACCTGCTGGTGGTGGTGGGTCTGGTCACCTCGGTGGTATCGATCTACTACTACATCTCAGTGATCAAGATGATGGTGGTAAAAGAGCCCCAGGAAGCTTCAGATGTGGTGAAGGCCTACCCGGCGATCAATTGGTCTGTGGCTGGCCTGCCCGCCCTGCGCACCGCCCTAGTGGGCTGCGTGATTGTCACCGCCGTGGGTGGCATTCTCTCCAACCCTCTGTTCACCTGGGCCAGCCAGGCTGTTACCGGCACGCCGATGCTCGTTCAGGCCATTGGTTGAACACGGGTCATTTGTTAAGAACAGGGCCGCGATTTGATGGGGGATCCCGTTGCCCAACTTGAGGGCGTAGACAAGGTTTATGGCAGCGGCGAGATGGCCGTTAAGGCCCTCGATGGTGTGGATCTCACCGTCAATAGAGGGGATTACTTAGCAGTGATGGGAGCGTCCGGCTCCGGCAAAAGCACGGCCATGAATATTCTCGGCTGCCTCGACCGCCCCTCCAGCGGCAGCTACCGGCTCAACAACACCCCGGTGGAAGACCTCAGCGATGACCAGCTCGCTGATTTGCGCAACCGAGACCTGGGCTTTGTGTTTCAGCAGTTCCATCTGCTGCCACAGTTGAGCGCCCTCGACAATGTGATCCTGCCGATGGTTTACGCGGGGGTGCCTGCGGCTGAGCGGCGCCAACGGGCCCAGGCCGCTCTCGAGCGGGTGGGGCTGGGTCAGCGGCTAAATAACAAGCCCAATCAGCTCTCGGGCGGCCAGCAGCAGCGGGTAGCCATAGCCAGGGCGATCATCAACCAGCCCGCCCTGCTGCTGGCCGACGAGCCGACCGGGGCCCTGGATTCCCAAACCACCGCCGAAGTACTCGACATCTTCGATGCCCTGCATCGCGGCGGCATGACCGTGGTGATGGTTACCCACGAAGACGACGTGGCTGCCCGGGCCGAGAAAATCGTGCACTTCCGCGACGGCCGGATCCTCAGCTAAGGGTGCGTGGCCGCTCCAATCTCTCCAATAGCTGCCCCATCAACAGGGCGATGGCATCGCTGCCGGCGGCCCCCTTGCCCGGGTCTAGATCACCAGGATCAACCGCCACCCAGCCGCCGTCGCCGGGCAGCCGCAACTCGAAGTGCAGATGGGGTCCGCTGCTCAAGCCCGTGCTGCCGACCCGGCCGATTACCTCGCCCTGGCGCACCCGATCACCCTCCTTGACGTAGAGCTCGCTGAGATGGCCGTAGAGAGTGCGGCGCCGCGGCCGGTCGTGTTCGACCTCAACCGCCAGGCCATAGCCACCCGCCAGGCCACTGCTCACCACCAAGCCGCCCAGGGCTGAAACCACTGGCGTGCCTTCTGGAGCCGCCAAATCGCGGCCCGCGTGCATCAGCCAGCTGCCCAGGATCGGGTGCAGCCGGTAGCCGAAGTTGCTGGTGGTGACCGCCGAACCAATAAGAGGAAACAGCAGCTTGCGGTTGCCGTTGCCACCGATCGGAGCCGGGCGGGGCGTAACCCCAAAGACATCGGCAAGGCGAAAGCTACCGCCAGCGCCGGCCAGCAGGGCCGAAACCGGCACCGTGAGCGGCGGCAGCAAGCGACCTTCGCCGTCATAGCGGCCAAAAGATTCAGCGCCCGCTACTCCGCCACTTACGCCGTTGTTGGTACGGCCGCGCCAGCGCACCACCAAGCCCCTGCTGCACTCCTGCTGGGAAAGGGCGCCGCTGCGACAGGCCTGCTGGTGGGCAGGAACGTTGAAGGGGGTCGTGCCGGAGCCCGAACGAATCCGGGCCCGCTCCACCGGACTAACCACCCCATCACGCACCAGCTCATCGAGGGAGGCATCAAAACGGGCCGGCGGCCGGCTCGGCAGGGCAGCCGGATCGGGACGCAGCGGCTGGGCCAGGGGCACGGGCGGTGGCGCTGGCGGCATCTCGATTGCCCGCTGGGGGTTGGCTCCAGCGGCAGCAGGCGAAGGGGCAAGGCCAGGACTGAGCTGGTCTTGCCCCCAGGCCAGGCCCACTCCCAGCAGGGGGGATGCCATAAAGGGCAGCATCCCCACCAGGGCCCGGCCCCGGCGCAGGGGGCTTGGGGCAGCAGGATTTAGGGGGGCTTGCCCCGGTGGCTGGCGATCGCGCATAGGCGCCATTGTAAAAATCCTGCCTAACCGCGCCCTTGCCGAGGAACGGCCTCAGAAGTGGCGCTGGAGGGCCAGCTCCCGCCCCTGCCGGCCGAGGCGCAGGCGGCCATCGGCATGCAGACCCAGCACCTGCCAAAGCTCACCGTCGTGCAACCAGCCCGCCCCAGGGCGCCACAGCCGGGCCTCGGCGGCAGCGCGCACCTGGCAAGGCTGCTGGGCATGGGCCGCAGCCCATTCCAGGCCGGCAAGCACCCTGGGCAACAAGCGCTCTGGCCGCGCCAGGGGGTGGCCCTGGCGGCAGCCGAGGGCCTCTGCCACCGACAGGGCTCCAGGCGGCACCCGGTTGCAACCATTAAGACCAACCCCAACCTGGGCCGCGCGGATCCGCTGGCCCCGCAAGCGCATCCGGGGCAGCAACCCCGCAATTTTGCGATCCCCCACGAGTAGATCGTTGGGCCACTTGAGTTGCACCGCAAGCCCCAGGGCCTCGAGCTGCTGGGCCAGCCCCACCGCTACCGCAAGGCCCAGGGAGGCCGTTCCAGGCAAAGCCCCAGCCCAAGGAATGGCCGCACTTAGCCAGATCCCGCCCGCCGGCGACAACCAGGGCCGCCCCTGCTGACCGTGGCCAAAACGCTGGCGCCGAGCTGTTACCGCCAGCCGCTGCAACGACATGCCTGCGGCCTGGCGTCGCTCCAGCCAGCGATCAAGTTCGATCTCGGTGCTGGCACACACCGGCAGGCGGCGCAACTGCCAGCTCAAAGGGTGGCCAGCCAGGCACCGATGCGGGCCGCACCAGCCTCGAGGTCAGCCACCGGATGCACCAGGGCAAGGCGCAGCCAGCCCTCGCCTCCGGGGCCAAAGCCATTGCCAGGCGTCAGGGCCACACCGGTGGCCTCGAGCAAGGCTGCACAAAAATCCTCGCTGCCCCAGCTGCGCTGGCGCGCCTGGGGCGGCAACTCCAACCACAAATAGAGCGCCATTGAGGGCCGCCGCACCGGCCAGCCCACCGCCTCAAGGGCGTCAGCCATGCGATCGCGTCGCTGCCGATATTCCTGCCGCAACTGACCAGGCCAATGCGGAGCCTGCTCAAGGGCCGCAATTGCCCCGGCCTGCAAGGCAAGGGACTGATTGAAATCCACCACCCCCTTGAGCTGGCGCAAGGCGCTGATCAACCACTCGGCACCGATGGCGAAAGCCAGCCGGTAGCCCCCCAAACACCAGCCCTTGGAAAAGGAGAAAAACTCAATCCCGCAGTCGCGCCAATGGGGTGCTCGCAACAGGGCCGGCGCCTCGCCATCGAGGGCCAGATCCACGTAAGGGTTGTCGTGGGCCAGCACCAGCCCATGGCGAAAGGCCCTTTCCGCCGCTTCATCCAGCCAGACCTGCTGACCCGTAGTTGCAGTGGGGTTGTGGGGGTAGCCGAGCACCATCAACTTCAAGTCGTCCCACTGCTCTGGGCTGAGGGCATCAAAATCCGGTCGCCAGCCCGCCTCGGGATCTAGCGGCAACAACACCGGCTCAGCGGAAGCCAGGTGTAAGCCACCCAGGTGGGAGGGGTAGCAGGGGTCGAGCAGCAGGGCCCGATCACCCGGGTTAAGCACCGCCAGGGGCAGGTGGGCCGTGCCCTCCTGGGAACCCACCAGCAAAAGCACCTCCGTCTCCGGATCCACCTTCACCCCAAAGCGACGCTGGGCCCAATCGGCCACTGCCGAGCGAAAGGGCAGGGTCGCTGCGTGAAGGCAGTAGGAGGCGCTGGCGGGCTGACCAAGCTGGGCAGCGATCGCCTCGATGGCTGCCTCGGGGGGTTGCAGATCGGTGGAGCCGAGTGAGAGATCGAGGAGTGGGGATAGGCCCCGGATAGCGGCACGAGATGCGTAGGCCGATTTGCGCTGGTCATTGCGGGCGAAAACGCCGCTGCCAAGACGCGACAGGCGGTCAGATATGGGCATCCACAAAAGCCTGTAGCTGCGGTTTTGCCATGGCACCCTCGTGGCGTGCCAGTTCCTTGCCGTCTCGGAACAAGATCAGGGCGGGCAGTCCCTGGATCTGCAAGCCATCGCGAATCTCTGGGTTGGCGTCTGCCTCGAGCTTGCCCACCACCAGGCGACCCGCATATTCAGCAGCCATCCACTCCATCATTGGAGCCATCAGCCGGCAGGGACCGCACCATTCGGCCCACACATCCACCAGCACGGGCGTTGAACAATCGGTCACCTCAGCTTGGAAATTGGCATCGGTGAGATGAGCGACAGACACAACAACAGCCCTTAAAAACGTATGCGTACGGCGATTGTATGAAGCGGGGCAGCCGGCCGGAGACGAACTGCCAAGCCGCTCAAAGTTTGTCGATCGAACGCTTGAGCTCCTCGAGCTCCGGGTCTACCTCGCTCACCTTTACCGGCTCGAGCTGGGGAGCAGCTGAGCTTCCCAGGGGCAGGGATACCGGTGTCCCACCTGCGAGGCGATTTTTCAAAGCCGCCAATTCATCGTCAACCTCGGGGGCCCCTTCAAGCGCCGCAAACTGACTCTCCAGATCTGCTCCAGCCAGCTCAGCGGCGGCTTGGCTGCGAGCCTCCAGGGTCTGCACCTTTTCCTCCATGCGCTCAAAGGCAGCCATGGAGCTGTTGGTGCCGAGGCTGCCCACGGCGCTCTGCAGCTGCTCCTGGGCCTGGGCCGCCTGGGCCCGGGCCTTGAGCATGTCCTTTTTAGTTTTGGCCTCAGCGATCCTGCTCTCAAGTGACACCAAGCTCTTTTTGAGCTGGTCCACCTGACCCGCCTGGCTCTGCAGCTGGTTGTTGAGGGCAGTGGCGGTGTCCTGGCAGGTTTTGCGGCGCCCTAGGGCTTCGCGGGCCAGGTCTTCCTCACCCTTCTTGAGGGCCAGTTCAGCGCGCTCGTACCACGTTTTAGCCTGGGAATCGGCCTGCTCGGCCTGGTTCTGGATGCGCTTTTGGCTAGCGATAGCAGTAGCCACCGCCTGGCGAAGCTTGATCAGGTCCGACTGCATGTCGGCCACCGATTGATCCAAAATCTTGGAAGTGTCCTCCATCGCGCCTACCGCCGCATTGGCGTTGGCGCGGATCAGGCGGCTGAGGCGGTCAAAGAAGCCCATCGGAGGCTGCAGGGGCAAGGCTTGAGGTTAGCCAGGGTTTGGCTTGATTCACCAGCGGGATTGCCGCACCGCCGATAGGGTCAAGCCATGGCCAAGGCCCCCCGACAGCAAACCCGCCAACTCGGCAATCTGAGCCTGCTGATGCCGCCACCCCGGCAGCCCGCCAGCGCCCTGGCCAGCTGCCTGAGGGAATTGGAGCAACGCTGGCAGCAGGGCGGACACCTGGCAGCCCTATGGCAGGCCTGGCCCCGCATCGCCGGCGCCCAGCTGGCACCCCACTGCCGGCCCCTGCGGCTGCACAGCGGCCTGCTCACCGTGGGCGCCGCCCCTGGCCCTTGGCTGCAGGCGCTCCAATACAACCGCCACCAACTGCTGGGGGCCCTACGCGCCAACGGCTTCACCGTGCGCGACATACGCCTGGAGCAGCACCACCCCAGCGCCGCCGTAGCCCCCGGCCGCCAGCAGGAGGAAGAGGTGTGGAGCGTCCATCCCAGCCGGGTGGACGTCCACGGGATGGCTAGCTGTCCCCGCTGCACCAGCCCGGCCCCCGCCGGTGAGATGGCCCGCTGGGGCCATTGCAGTTTCTGCCGGCAAAAGCAGCTGACCCAGTCTTTAGAAGGCGCGCAGCCTCAGTAGCGCTCGGGGCGCTGCAGCCGCCAGTCGGCGGCCACCCCCTGCCGCTGCAGCTGAGCCGCCCGCTGCTCCAGGCGACTGCGCTCCAGACGCCAGAGGGCATAGATACCGCGGCGACTTAATAGCTGGGGTTTAAGTCCCTGCCAGTGGGGCTGGGCGGCGGTGCCGGAATCAATCACCACCAACACACTTGGCTGCTGCGCCGACGTGCTGGCGGGTTGGCCTGGGCGGCTCTCATGCCGGAGGCGATCGGCCAGGTTCAACAGGTGCTGGGGCTCATCACCCTCGAAGATCACCACCCGGCGGCTGTAGTAATGCAGCGAGGGTTTGAGCATGCCGAGCATCGCCAGCGGCTCGCTGGGCCTCCAGGCTGAGCGGGCCTCAGCCGCGAGCTCCCTCACTGGGGCGGCCCGCAGCCGATCCCCCAACTCCACCAGCGGCAGCAACACGGCCGGCACAAATGCAGCAAGCGGCAGCTGCAGGGCCAGCAGGCCCGACAGAGCGTCCTTGCGCCAGCCTGCCCAGGCCCCCAGCAGCAGGGCTAGGGCCCAGAAGGCCGCGGCCAGGGGCACCCAGGGCGCCGCCAACAGCTCAGCCACCAGGCTGGGCATCTCGGGGGCCTCAATCAGCGGCAGCCAAAGGGGTCCTGCCGCGAAGCCCCCGGCCACGACCGCCGTGAGCAGCAGGCTCAGCCACCAGGCCCAGCGCCGGCCCCGCTGAGCAGCCAGGGCCACCAGCAGGCCCGCCGCCGGTGTGGCCGGCAGCCAGTAGCTGGGCAGCTTGGTGGCGGCCGCAGTGAAAAACAGAAACACAGCCAGCAGCCAGCAGGCGGCGAAGCGCTGCAGGGAGAGCTCGGGCGCCAGCGGCTCCGCCGGCAGCCAGCGCCAGCGCAGGCGCCCCAGGCCCTGGGCCAGCCCCAGCAGCAACAAGGGCGTGACCGGCAAGCTGGCGATCACCAGCACGGGCACGAAGAACCACCAGGGAGCCTGGTGGTTGTTCACCACCGCGGTGAATCGCTGCAGATTGTGATAACCAAAAAAGCTCTTCCAGAACGGCTCCCCCTCTACCAGCAGCGCCAGTCCATACCAGGGCAGCGCCACCAGGGCGGTGAGTGCCAGTCCAGGCAGGGGCCGCAGCCGCGCCCACAGCCCGCCCAGATCCGCCTGCAGCCAGCCAAATAAAAGGAGGGTGAGCCCCAGCAAAAGCACCGCCACCGGCCCCTTGGCCAGCACCGCCAGCCCCAGCACCAGCCAGGCCTGCCACCAGCGGCGCCCGCCTGCGGCGTAGCAGCGCCAGCTCAGCAGCAGGCTGAACCCCAGACACCCAGCCAGTAGAGCATCACTCACGGCGATGCGGCCCCACACCAACGCCAGGGGCGAAAGGCCATAGGCCAGGGCGGCCGCCAGCGCCGTGGCCCCTGGGGCCCGGGAGCGCTGGGGCCAGCGCAGCAGCGTGTGGGCCAGGCCCAGCATCAGCGCCACGCTGGCCAGGGCCGAGGGCAGCCGCGCCGCCCAGGTGCCCAGGGGGTTCCAGGCCTGCTGCCCCGGCAGGGCATAGAGGGCCCCCATCAGCCAATAAACAAGCGGCGGCTTGTCGTAGCGGGGCAGGCCGTTGACCCGGGGAATCAGCCAGTCGCCCGTTTCAGCCATCGCCCGCGCGGAGGCGGCGAACAGCGGCGGTGTTTCATCCACTAGCCCCGTGCTGCCGAGCTGCCACACGAACAGCAGCAAGCCGATCGCCAGGGTGCCGAGCAAGACGAGGCGATGGCGGGTCAGCGTGGCCGGTGGCGGCTCAGCGCTTAGCAGATCTGGCGTTAAGCGCTGTGGCAGAGGGCGTTTTGCCGAAGCATTCAACGTACTGAAGCGACGTGCGCCCGCTGGTGGCAAGCCGGACCTGGCAGTTCCTACCAACCGCCATCAAACAGATCGACGATCTCGGCGGCGGCTAGCTGATCACAAACGGTTCACCTGCCGCATGGCCGTGAATGCCCCATCTCAGTCAGCTCAGCCCCGCCAGCAACCACGCCTCCACCCGCTCCGCCAGCACCGCCCGCGTGGCGTTGGCCTCCACCCAGGCCCGGCAGGCGCGTCGCTCGATCGCACCCACCTGTGCCACCGCCGCCGCCAGGGCCGTCACGTCATCAGGCTCCACCAGCAGTCCAGTGAGACCGTGCTGCACCAGCTCGCCGGGGCCGCCGCGGCGATAGGCCACCACCGGCACACCGCAGGCCAGCGCCTCCACCACCACGTTGCCGTAGGCCTCATTCCACTTGGGGGTATTCAGCAGGGCCTGGCAATGGCCGAGCTGCTGCTGCAGCTGATTGGTGGGCAAGAAACCCCGCCACTGCAGGGTGCCAGCCGGCACCGACGCCTCCACAGCTGCCGCATAGACCTGGTCTTCCACCAAACCCCACACCGCTAGGGGTAACCCCAGCTGGGCCGCCGCCGCCGCCGCGTCCTCCAGCCCCTTCTCCGGCGCCACCCTGCCGGCCCAGCCGAGCAGCGGCTCAGGCTCGGCGCAGAAGCCGTAGGCGTCTAGGTCAAAGCCATTGCCCAGCACCACCGGCGCCTGGGGCAAACGAAAATCCTCCGCCTGCACGCGGGTATGAAAAGCGAGGCGCCGCTGATCCCAAGCCGCCAGCTCGGCAATCGCCAAATCCATGGCCTCACTCACCGAACCCATGCTCACCAGGTGAAACAGGGGCAGGGGCGCTAGGGGGGTCAACCAGAGAGGCAGCCAGTCGTAGGCCAGGTTGATCACCGCCTCAAAGCCGGCCCCAGGCCCCTCCAACAGCGCCCGCCGCCAGAAGGCCTGCAGCAGGCCATCGGCCGGCATCGTGATCGCAGCACTGCGCTGCTGGTGCTGGGCGCTGGTCTGGGAGCTGCCGCTACAGGTCCAAAGTTCGGCGGCGAGGCAGGAGGTGGGCAACACCGACTCCTCGGCCGCCAGCACCGTCACCCGGTGGCCCCGCGCCAACAACCCCGCTACCAGGGCACAGGCCGTGAGCTCCACCCCACCGCCGCGGCCACTGCCCAGGGCTCCCACCGGAGTACTCACCACCAGGATCCGCATCACGGCTGCTCCAGCAGGGAGGTACCGCGCCAGAGCTGCTTGCGCCGGTTGATCAACAGCACCGACACCAAGGCCAGCAGGGCCCCGAGCCACTGCAGCGGCTGCAACTGCTCATCAAGCAGCAAAACCCCGCAGAGCAGGGCGAAGACGGGAGTTAAGAAGGTGAGAGCGGTGAAACCCGTGAGGTCACCACTGTTGGCAAACCAGAAGAAGAGGCCGTAGGCCAGGGCGCTGCCGAGCACGGTGGCGTAGGCCATCAATCCCCATTCTCCCAGGCTCCAGCTGGGCAGTAAGGCCCCCTCCCAGGCGACCCCGCCCAGCAGCGGCAGGCCACCAAGCAGAAGGTGCCAGCCGGTAATTGCCACCGGATCGCTCTGGCGGCTGGCGTAGCGACTAAGCACCGTGCCGATGGCCATCGCCGCCGCCGCCGCCAGCATCCACAGCTCCCCATGGCTCCAGGCCTGTTCGCCAAGGGCGACGGGACCATCGAGCCACCAGTGGCGCAGCACCGGTGCCGGCAAACCCAGGCAAAGGATGCCGAGCAACCCCAGCAGCAGGCCCACCCAGCCCACCGGATTGATCGCCTCCCCAAACAGACTGCGGGCCAGCAGGGCCACCAGCAGGGGCTGGGAATCAATAAGTACCGAACCCAGGCCCGCTCCGGTCTGGCCCAGGCCCCGGGCCAGTAGCCCCTGGAAGAGGCTGCCGTCCACCAGGGCAAAGGCCAGCAACCAGGGCCAATCAACGGCAGCGACCCGCAGGGAGCGGCCCAGCAACAGGGCGGCCAGCAGCACCAGAACCCCCGCTGGCAGCAGCCGCAGGCTTGCCACCTGCAGGGGACTGCCGGATTCCAGCAGGGGCCGCATCGCCGCCATCGCCGTGCCCCACAGCGCAAAAGGGAGCAACATCAAGGGCCATCGCAGGGCCTGGGGCATGGGCTTCCTGGCCGGCGAAGGCTTTGTTTTTAAGATCCAACCACTTCACCTATCCCAAATGCCCTGGCCCTGGCGCCGCAAGACCCGTCGCACCCTGGCGCGCATTGCCATCGAAGGACCAATCGCCGGCCCCACCCGCAGCCGGGTGCTCAAGGCCCTGCGCCAGGTGGAGCAACGGGAGTGCCCTGCTCTTCTGCTGCGCATCGATAGCCCCGGCGGCACCGTGGGCGACAGCCAGGAGATCTACAGCGCCCTAATGCGCCTGCGAGAAAAGGGCTGCAAGGTGGTGGCCAGCTTCGGCAACATTTCCGCCTCAGGCGGGGTCTACATCGGAGTTGCCGCCGAAAAAATTGTGTCCAACCCAGGCACGATCACCGGCTCGATCGGCGTGATTCTGCGGGGCAACAACCTCTCCAAACTGCTGGAGCGGGTGGGCGTGAGCTTTGAAACCGTCAAGAGCGGCCTCTACAAAGACATTCTTTCGCCGGATCGCGCTCTCAGCGAAGGTGAACGCAAGCTGCTGCAGAGCCTGATTGATTCGAGCTACCACCAGTTTGTGGAGGCTGTAGCAACGGGAAGGGGGCTTAACCAAGAAACGGTGCGCGGCTTCGCCGATGGCCGGGTGTTCAGCGGCGCCCAAGCCCTGGAGCTGGGTTTAGTAGATGTGCTCGGTGATGAGGAGACGGCCAGACGACTGGCCGCTGAGCTGGCTGGCCTCGACCCTGAGAAAACCCGCCCAACAACCTTTGGCAGCCCGCCTAAACGCTTTGGCGGTGTACTGCCAGGCCGCAGCCAACTGCGCCAGCTGATCGAGGGCTTCAGCTTGGAACTGGCCTGGAACGGTCAACCCCTGTGGCTCTACAGGCCATGAATGCTGGTTTTGAGCTGCGGGCCCTACGCGGGGCAACCACCGCCGAGGCGAACAGCACCGCGGCGATTCAGGCCTGTGTCAAGGAGCTTGTGGATGCCCTGATGGAGCGCAATGGACTCCAGGGAGAGCAGCTGGTGTCGGTGACCTTTTCCGTAACCCGGGATCTGGATGCCTGTTTTCCGGCGGCCATCGCCAGGCGCCAGCCAGGCTGGGACCAGGTGGCTTTGCTCGATTGCCAGCAAATGGAAGTAGCGGGCGATCTGCCTCGCTGCATCCGACTGCTGGCCCATGCCTGGCTACAACCGCAGCAGACCCCGATGCACCCCTACCTGCGCGAGGCAGCTGGCCTGCGACCAGATCGGGCTCAGCCATAGGCCCGCCGCCACCTTTGGGGCCGGCCACCCCGGGCACCGGGGCAGCAGCTCCCTGCTGAGAATCAAATCACTTATTGGTGCAGCCCTGATGGGTTTCCCTCGCCTTCGCCACCAACTCGCCCTCCCGGCCCTGGCCGCCAGCGCCGCACTCGTCACTGGAGCAGTTGCGCTTAGCACCAGTCTCCAGCCGAGCCTGGCCCAGGGCACGCCCAGCTTGATGGAGTTCCGCTGGGACAACACCAAGGACTACCGCAAGCTCTACTTCTTTATGACCGAAACCCAGCGCCTCAAGCGCTCGGAGTACTACTTGATACTCAGACCAAAAGATCGCAAGACGGCAATTCTAAAACTAAGTATCAGCGTCCCAAGTTATTTTGACACCAAGATTGATCCCAAGCGAGTCAAGCTCTGCAAGATGAGTGAGGGCGGCATGATGTCTCGCACCAAGTGCCAGGAGACCATCCCAGCCACGATCGAAGTATCTGCCGATGGCGGTGCCATAGAGATTTTCCCAGATACCCCCGTGCCAGACACCGGCACCATCGGGGTGTACATGAACATCTTCAATCCCTTCAACATCGGCATGTATCAGTTCAATGCCCTGGCCCAAGCCCCCGGCGACGTGCCAATGGCCGGCTACCTGGGCAGCTGGCTGATTCAGATCGATCCGCCTAACAACTGAGTGGCATAGACACTGAGCCCCAGCGGCGCCAACCCCGCCTGATAGGTTGGCCCTTACGCCCATTACCGACGCAATAAGCGCAGCGAAGAGCCAGCCATGACCAAGCGCACCCTGGAAGGAACGAGTCGTAAGCGCAAGCGCGTATCTGGTTTTCGTGTGCGCATGCGCAGCCACACAGGCCGCCGCGTGATCCGCACCCGCCGCCGCCGCGGCCGGGCCCGCCTCGCCGTTTAAGAGCCTTGGCCCTGCCCCAGTGCCACCGGCTTAAGGGGCAACGGGTGTTTGACCGTTTGTATCAGAAGGGCCGCAAAACGCACGGCCCTTTTTTGTTGCTCCGCGTTTTGGACGCCCTGCCCCAACTCCTACCTACCAAGCAGCAAGCAAGTCCGTCCAGCACTTGGCGCTGCGGAATTGTGATCAGCAGCAAGGTGCACAAACGATCCGTGCGCCGCAATCGCCTGCGCCGGCTCCTGCACGAGCACCTACTTGCCCAGCAAATCGGCGATGGCCAGCGCTGCCTCTGGCTGCTACTCAGCCTCAAACCCGGTAGCGCTGAGCAATGCCCCCAGTCCTTACTGGGAGAATGCAGTCAACTTCTTCACCAAGCAGGCCTGACGCGATGAGCACTGCCCCCGCCACCTCCATTGAGGAAAGCGTTTTCTACGAAGGTGGACCCGCCAAGGGAGACCTGATCTTCAATTTGGTGCTCGGGCTCACCCTCATCGGCATTCCTTTCGCCATTGGAGCGATCGTGCGGGCTTTTTGGCTGCGTTTCCGGATCACCAGTCGCCGCATCGAGGTAAATGGTGGCTGGCTGGGGCGCGACCGCACCCAGGTTGTGTACAGCCAAATCAGGGAGGTGCGCAGTGTGCCCCGCGGCTTCGGCCTCTGGGGCGACATGGTGCTGGTGCTCAACGACGGCTCCAAGCTCGAGATGCGCGCAGTGCCTGGGTTCCGGGACCTCGAGGCCTACATCGAGGAGCGCCGCCAAGCCAAAAGGTCCACACCCAAGGGCATGGCCGCCTAGACCATCAGTCACACTGAGCCCACGCGCCCCCCTACCCCGAGAGCCCCTCTGCCGTGATCGGCTACATCTCCGACAACCTGCTGCTCCCAATCCTCGATTTCTTCTACGGATTGGTGCCCAGCTATGGCCTGGCAATCATCGCCCTCACCGTGGTGATCCGGCTGGCCCTGTTCCCGCTCAGCGCCGGCTCGATCCGCAACGCCCGCCGCATGCGGATCGCCCAGCCCGCCATGCAGAAGCGGCAGGCCGAGATCAAGGCCAAATACGCCAACAACCCACAGAAGCAGCAGGAGGAGCTGGGCGGGTTGATGAAGGAGTTCGGCAGCCCCTTAGCTGGCTGCCTACCCCTGCTGGTGCAGATGCCGATCCTGTTTGCCCTGTTCGCCACCCTGCGGGGCTCACCTTTCGCGGATGTGCCTTACACCCTCAACCTAAAGGTGCTGCCTGCTGAGCAAATCGCCGCAGTCGAACCCAAACCCTTCAACAGCCCAAGCCACTCGATCTTCGTTACCGAAACCACCCACGTGCCGGTGATCGCCAGCCTCGAAGGCGGCACCAAGCTGGGAGTGGGTGATTCGGCCCAGGTGAAGCTGCACACCAAAGACGGCTCGAGCTTTGCTTCGGTGCTGCAGGGCATCGACCATGGCGACGCCTACACGCCCGCCTGGAGCGTGACCAAAGGAGAAGGCGTCGTCAGCGTGGCAGCTGATGGCACGATCACTGCCCTAGGCACCGGCGACGCCACAGTTGAGGCCAAGATCCCCGGCCTGGCAGCTCGCAGCGGCTTCCTGTTCATCAAGGCTCTCGGCCAGGTGGGCTTTATGACCGATGGCGCCGTGAACTGGGACATTGCCATCTTGGTGGCAGGTTTCGGCGCCAGCCTGTTTGCCTCCCAGATCCTTTCTGGCATGGGCATGCCCGCCAATCCTCAGCAGTCCACCGCCAACAAGATCACCCCGGTGATGATCACCGGCATGTTCCTGTTCTTCCCCCTGCCGGCTGGGGTGCTGCTCTACATGGTGGTGGCCAACATCTTCCAGGCCCTCCAGACCTTCCTGCTCAGCCGCGAAGCCTTGCCCGACAACCTGCAGGCGATCCTTGACCAGCAAATGGCGCAGCAACCCGTGACTGTGTCAGCCAGTGGCGGTCGCCTGCCATTCGAACCCAAGGGCAAGAAGTGACCCGTGTCCAGTTCACCCCAGCCAGAGCACTCTGATCAGATTGTCGGGGAGAGGCTTCGGCCGGTTCCCCTTTCTGATCTGCGGCACCTGGAAGCTGGGCGCCATTGGCAAATAGACCAAACCATCGAGGGTCTAGCCAGCCTCACACCGGTGCGAGGCCAACTACACGCCAACCATCGAGGCAACGTGCTGGAGGTGGTAGGCAAAGCAGAAACGATCGTCACCCTCTGCTGCGACCGCTGCCTCCAGCACTTCAACCATCCCCTGCGCGCCAGCAACCAAGAATTGCTTTGGATCGGCGAACCCGCCCCAATCCCATCCGACTCGATGGCAATGGAGGGCGAGGCTGACGACAGCGGCCTGATGGAGCAGCTAGATCCCAGGGGCAATTTCGATCCAGAACACTGGGTATTTGAGCAACTAAACCTGCTGCTACCCATCGTTAACAACTGCGGCAAGGACTGCCCCGGTCCGGCCACCTGGAGCAGCGACGGCGCCGGCATCGATTCCCGCTGGAGCGCCCTGCAGGGCCTAAACCCCTGAGCCTCCCTCCGTGACCGACAGCTGGGCCGACCAACTCGATCTACTAATCCGGGCCCGCACGCCGATTCTGTGGATCCGCAGCCTTGAGGAGGAACGGGTTGATGGCCTGCTGGAACAAGCCGCCCAACGACTGGGCGGCCGCACCCTGCTGCGCTGGGACTTCATTGATGGCTTGTGCGGTGCCCCAAACCGCAGCGGCGAGGCCACCCGCAACCCGATGGCGGCCCTGGCCTGTCTCGACACCCTGCCGCCCGAGCAGGGGGCCCTGCTGGTGCTGCGCGATTTTCACCGCTACTGCGAAGACGCCGGCGTCTGCCGCCGGCTGCGCAACCTGGCCTCGAGCCTGCGCCAGGCCCCCCGCACCCTGGTGATCACCGCCCCCGACTGGGCCATTCCCCGGGAACTGGAAGACAGCATCACCCTGCTGGACCTACCCCTGCCTGATGCCGAAGAAATCCGTCAACTGCTCAGCACGATTGCTGGCGCCAGTGGCTATCCGATGGCAACGGCCGTGTGCGAGCAGCTCACCGCCGCCTGCCACGGCCTCAGCGAGCAGCGGGTGCGCCAGCTAGCTGCCCGAGCCCTGGCGCGGCGCGGCCAACTCGGGGAGGCTGATTTAGCCGAGGTGCTGGAGGAGAAACGTCAGGCGATCGCCAAGAGCGAGTTGCTGGAGTACTGCCCAAGCGAAGCCAGCCCCGCTGATATCGGAGGCCACGAAGCACTCAAGCACTGGCTGGAGCAGCGCCACATGGCCTTCAGCGAAGAAGCGATGCGCTACGGCCTGCCCCTACCCCGGGGCGTGCTGCTGGTGGGGCCCCAGGGCACCGGCAAATCGCTCACCGCCAAAGCAATCGCCCACAGCTGGAGCATGCCCTTGCTGCGCCTGGATGTGGGCCGGCTTTTTGCCGGTTTGGTGGGGGCTTCAGAGGCCCGCACCCGCGACATGATCCAGCGGGCGGAGGCGATGGCGCCCTGCGTGCTCTGGATCGATGAGATCGACAAAGGCTTTGGGGGCGATTCCCGCAGTGACGGCGGCACCAGCCAGCGGGTGCTGGGCACGGTGCTCACCTGGATGTCGGAGAAAACCAGCGCCGTGTTTGTGGTGGCCACTGCCAATGGCGTCGACAAGCTGCCAGGCGAATTGCTACGCAAGGGGCGCTTCGACGAGATTTTCCTGCTGGATCTGCCCAGCGCTGACGAGCGCCGCTCCATTCTCGATCTGCAGCTGCGTCGCCGCCGGCCAAAGCACATCATCACCCTGGAAGTGCTGGTAGATCGAACTGCGGGATTCTCAGGCGCCGAACTGGAGCAGACCGTGATCGAGGCCATGCACCTGGCCTTCGCCGAGCAGCGGGAATTCGGCGAAGCCGACCTCATCGCTGCTGCTAGCCAGGTGGTGCCCCTTTCGCGCACCGCCCGGGAGCAACTGGAGGCGCTGCAGGCCTGGGCCAGCGGCGGCCGGGCCCGGCCCGCTTCCCGCGGTTAGGGAAAGCTGGCGTTGATGTCGCGGCGTAACGAACTCCGACGTCTGGTAACAAGCTCGGCGCCAGGCCAGGAATCAAAAGGAAATCACCTCTACGTTCTGGCCCAAGCCGCCCGAGCATCCGTGAGCCCCACCCCGAACAGCCGCCCTGAAGTTCTTAGCCAACTGGCGGTGGCCTGCCTTGGAGCAGGAATCGTGACCACCGTGGCGGTGGCTCAGGGCCAGAACCCACTCACCGCCTTGGGCATCACGCTTTTTTCAGCAATCGCCGCCGTAATGGTTGGCCAGGTGCTCTAGTTAGCGCCCATCGCCAGCGGAATTCTGGGCACGGGGAAGCCATTGGCACCAAGCACGTCGATGATCATGCGATTGGTGTCGAAATACACCTGCCAATAGTTGCTGGTGTGGGTGTAAGGACGCACCGCCAGCCGTGGACCACGCTCACTAAACTCGAGCACCTCGACGTCTGCTTCCATGCCAGCAAACTGATTAGGCACCTGCTTAATGCCCTCTTTGAGCAGGGCAATGGCTCGGGCTACATCGGCGGAATTATCGAGCTGGGCTACTAGCTCAACGCGACGATAACCATGGACCGAATAGTTCTGGATGGTGTCACCAAACAACTTGCCATTGGGCACGATGTTGCGCACGTTGTCTGGGGCCAGCAACGAGGTAACAAACATGCCGATTTCCTCCACTGTGCCGGTGATTCCAGCAGCCGTGATGAAGTCGCCAACACTGAAGGGACGGAAAATCTGTAGAAAAACCCCAGCTGCAAAGTTGCCGAGCATGCCACTCCAGGCCGCCCCGATGGCTACGCCGGCACCCGCAAGCAGGGCAGCAAAGCTGGCTGTCTGAATACCAAAGAAGCCGAGTATCGCTACCACCAAGATCACTCGCAAGACCGCAGCGAGGATGTTGATCAGATAGCCAACAACCGTCACATCGAGACTGCTACTGCGCAAACTTTTGCGCATAATGCGCATTGCCAGCTGAATCAGCCAGCCACCAGCGATCCAGAGGGCTACTGCCCCAACCAACTTCAAAACAAAGGGAACAATCGTGGAGACCACGAGCGCTGACAGATCTGGAATTGGCATTGCCAACAATTAGTAGATTGAACTAACTGGATCCTCACGGATCAATCGACCGGTCGTCAATGCAATGCCAGGATCCGAGCAAATAAACGCTCCTGATGCCAACTAATTTCCGCGCCCAGCTACCCGCCCTGGCCAACAAGACCTACTTCAACTACGGCGGCCAGGGGCCCTTGCCGAGCTCATCCCTCGAGGCCATCACGGCCGCATGGCGCAGCATCCAGGAGCTGGGTCCGTTTACCGGCGCGGTATGGCCTTTTGTGGAACAGACCACCAGCCAGCTGCGTCAGCACCTGGCTGGCTGGTTTGGCGTGCCAGCGCACCGGTTGGCCTTCAGCGAAAACGTAACCAGTGGCTGCGTACTGCCGCTCTGGGGCCTGCCATGGCAGGCAGGCGACGAACTCCTGATCAGCGACTGCGAGCACCCGGGGGTGGTGGCCGCCTGCCGCGAACTAGCCCACCGCCAAGGGCTTGTGCTCACCACCTTGCCGGTGGCGGATCTACGCGGCACTGCCGATGACACAAACAAGCAGGTGCTGCAGCGATTGGATCGCCAGCTCAGCCCCGCCACCCGATTGGTTGTGCTTTCACACCTGCTCTGGAATACGGGCCAGGTGATGCCGATTGCAGCGGTAGCAGGCCAGCTCAGCTCACACCCCAAGCATCCCTGGCTGCTGGTGGACGGGGCCCAATCCCTTGGGGCCATTCCGATCGCAACTGCAGCCGCGGCCGCCGACATCTACGGCTGCACCGGCCACAAATGGTGCTGTGGCCCCGAGGGACTGGGAGCAGTAGCCCTATCGGAGCGGGTGGTGCGAGAGGCCAGACCAACCCTGATCGGCTGGCGCAGCCTTAGCCACGAAGCCAGCGGCCAGAGCGAATTTCACACCGACAGCCGCCGCTTTGAAGTGGCCACCTCCTGCGTACCCCTTTGCGCTGGGCTTGAGCAATCCCTGCACCTGCTGGAGGCGGAAGGCACTGCCGAAGAGCGCCTGGCCCTGATTCAGCAGCGCAGCGGCTATCTCTGGCAAGGACTGCAGGCCAACCCTCGGGCCCGCACCCTGTTGGAGGTGCCGCCACCAGCGGGGCTGGTGAGCTTTGAGCTCAGGGGCGAAGATCCGGAAAGGGTGGTGAAGCGCCTGGGCGAGCAAGGCATCTGGCTGCGCAGCCTCGACGATCCCCACTGCCTGCGGGCCTGCACCCACATCACCAGCACCGAAGCCGAGATTGACCAGCTGCTTGCAGCTTTGCAAGCGTTCTGAGTCGCTGCCAACTTCAAACAAAAAAAGGGGCTTTCGCCCCCCTCAGTAGATCCAGCTTGCCTAGATCTAATTGCGATCAGGAAGCCTGGTCGCTGAACACATTGCGGTACACCCAGCCAGCCAGCAGGGCTCCCACAATCGGTGCTACCCAGAACAGCCAGAGCTGACCCATCGCTTCCACTCCGGCCCAAACAGCCACTGCAGTGCTACGGGCAGGATTAACCGATGTGTTGGTCACCGGGATGCTGATCATGTGAATCAGGGCCAGGGTGAGGCCAATAGCAAGGCCAGCAAAGCCAGAGGGCGCCAGGCGATCAGTGGCACCAATAATCACCAATAGGAAGAAGAAGGTGAGCACTAGCTCCACGATCAAAGCTGCCCAAAAGCCATAGCCACCTGGTGAATGGGTGCCCCAGCCATTTGTAGCCAGCGGATTACTACCAGCCATCACCAAATCAAAAGCAGGGCCACCAGCCACCACAAGCTTGATAAAGCCTCCGGCCAGCACGCCGCCGATCACCTGAGCCACGATGTAAGGCAGCAGCTCCGATCCCTTCATGCGGCCGCTAGCCCAAAGGCCGAAGCTCACCGCCGGATTGAGGTGACAACCAGAGATGTGGCCAATTGCATAGGCCATGGTCACCACCGTGAGACCAAAGGCCAGCGACACGCCCAGAAAGCCCAGACCAAAGGGATTGCCGGGGGCAATATCAGCTCCAGTGAGATACGGGAAATTAGCGGCGATTGCGGCACTGCCGCAGCCTCCCAACACCAGCCAAAAAGTACCGAAACCTTCGGCAAGAAGCTTCTTGCCCATCGGAACAGAGGTTGTCACAAAGGTGTTTGATACAACAAGAGGAACGTACCCAGAGAAACTTGCACAAACAAGCCACTGGGTACATGTCGATACATCCGGAGCCCCTAAGTGACCCGCCTGAGGCGCAGGGCTTTCTCCGCCTCTTCCCGGTCGTCGAAGTGAACCTTGGTGGTGCCGAGGATCTGGTAGTCCTCATGGCCCTTGCCAGCGATCAGCACCAAATCCCCAGGTGCTGCCGCGGCAATGGCGGCTGCGATCGCCACCGCCCGGTCGGCCTCCACCTGCATGGAGGCTCCAGGGGCAATGCCGGCAGTCACATCGGCCAGGATTTGCTGGGCATCCTCGGTGCGGGGGTTGTCGGAGGTCACATAGAGCTGGTCAGCGAGCTGGGCGGCGATCGCTCCCATCTGGGGCCGCTTGCTGCGGTCGCGGTCGCCGCCACAGCCAAACACGCAGATCAGACGCCCCCCAGTGAAGGGGCGGCAAGCAGCCAGGGCGTTGGCCAGGCCATCGGGGGTGTGGGCGTAATCCACCAGCACGGCTGGATCGCCGCCGCCGTCGCCCACCACCACACGCTCCATGCGACCAGGCACGCCGCGGAAGTTGGCCAGCCCCTCCAGCAACCGGGGCAGGGGGACGCCCTGCTGGACCAGGGCACCAACCGCCTGCAGCAGGTTCATCAGGTTGAAGCGTCCCACCAAAGGCGAGTGGAATGCCCCCTCCCCCGCCGGCGTCTGCAGCACCCCGCGCACGCCGCCTGCACCCAGCTGCAAATCGCGGATGAACAGCTCGGCGCTGGGGTCTTCCAGGGAGCTGCGCCAGCAGGCTTTACCTAGACGGCTCACCAGCTGGGCGCCCCAGGGGTCGTCGCCATTCACCACCGCCCCACCCGCCAGCAGCGGCTCCGCAAACAACCGCGCCTTGGCCTCGAAATAGGCCTGCATCGAGGGGTGATAGTCGAGGTGATCCTGGGTGAGGTTGGTAAACACGGCGCCGGAGAAGTGGCAGCCAGCCACCCGCTGCTGATCAAGGGCATGGGAGCTCACCTCCATGGCAGCGATATGGGCACCGGCTTCAACGGCCTGGGCCAGCTGGGCCTGGAGCAGATCGGCGAAGGCCGTGGTGTGCTGGGCCGTCACGCTGTGGCCTGGCCAGCGGTTTACCAAGGTGCCAAACAGGGCCGAAGGCCTGCCTGACGAAACCGCCAGATGCTCAATCAAATAGGTGGTGGTGGTTTTGCCGTTGGTGCCGGTGACCCCAATCAGGGCCAGCCTGCGACTGGGCTGGGACCAGAAGGCAGCAGCCAGCTCTCCGGCCCAGCGGGTCAACGGCTCAGGCGCTACCAGCACCGCATCGCCTGGGCCAGGCGGCTGCAGGGCCGCCGCGGCCTCGCTAATCACCGCAGCTACCGCACCGGCCTGCAGTGCCTGGGGCCAGAAGCAGCCCCCATCCACCTGGCTGCCAGGCAGCCCCACAAACAAAGTGCCCCGCCCGATGCGGCGCGAGTCACAGCTGATGCCGCTCAACTCCCCGTTGGCCACGCCCGCCGGCACCTCCAAACCCACCTGCTGCAGGACTGGGTGGAGCAGCTGGGTCATGGCGTCGTCAGTAAAACTGGGGCCTATCTAAGCGTCCTGGCTGGAAAAACCGTGCTTCTGCAACCAAACCTGCAAGCTGGCGCCAGCCAGTCGGGGCGGCACCCTGGGCAGCTGCCGATCTCCCTGGCCGGAGCGCACCTGCAGCACCGGCACCTCCAGCCCAAAGCGGGCCTGCAGGGCGGGATCACCATCCACATCGATCAACTCCAGCGCCAGTGGAGGATCGAGGGCGCGCAACTTCTGCTCCAGTCCCTTGCACAGACAACACCCCTTGCGGGTTAGCAGCAGCAAAACCGGAAGCCCGGGGGAGGAAGAGGGCCAAGAGGGAGCGGAGGAGAGCATCAATCGGGCACCGGATCGCAACCGCAGGCGCTGAAGGGATGACAACGCAGCAGCCGGCGCAGGGTGAGCCAGCTGCCCCGCCAGGGCCCATGGCGGCTGATCGCCTCGAGGCCGTAGGCGCTGCAACTGGGAATGAAACGGCAGCGGGGCCCCAGCAAGGGCGAAATCCACTGGCGATAAAAGCCGATCAAGGCGAGCAATAGGGCCGCCAGGCCACGACTAAGCAATTGGGTCGGCAGTTGGGTTGAGCTCCCAAGCTCGGCCGCTTGCAGCGAGGCGAGGCCCGGCTCAGGCTGGAGATCGAGGCTGCGCGGCCCAACCGATAAGATCGATCGTTGGCGCGGCACAGCTCGAGTTAGCGGGGTCATCCCAGCATGCTCGATACCGCAGCGCCTTGCCTCCCAAGGGAGGTACTTCGTCCTTTGAATTTGTTTTCATGTCTCGCTACCGCGGCCCTCGCCTGAGGATCACGCGGCGCTTGGGAGACCTTCCCGGTCTCACCCGTAAGTCCGCCAAGCGGTCTTATCCCCCCGGTCAGCACGGCCAAGCCCGTCGCAAGCGCTCCGAATACGCCATTCGCCTCGAAGAGAAGCAAAAGCTTCGCTTCAACTACGGCATTTCCGAACGTCAGCTGGTTCGCTACGTGAAGAAAGCCCGTGCCCAGGAGGGTTCCACCGGAACCAACCTGCTCAAGCTTTTGGAAACCAGGCTCGACAACGTCTGCTTCCGCCTCGGTTTTGGCCCCACCGTTCCCGGTGCCCGCCAGCTCGTGAACCATGGCCACGTGACCGTGAACGGCCGCGTCGTGGACATCCCCAGCTACCAGTGCAAGGCCGGCGATGTGGTCGCCGTGCGCGAGCGCAAGCAGAGCAAGCAATTGGCTGAAGGCAACTTGGCCTTCCCGGGTCTGGCCAACATCCCGCCCCACCTGGAGCTCGATAAGAACAAGCTCGTCGCCAAGGTGATCAGCAAGTGCGAGCGCGAATGGGTCGCCCTTGAGATCAACGAACTGCTGGTGGTTGAGTTTTACTCCCGCAAGGTGTGAGCGCCTGGCTGCTGCGGCGGCCCCGAACTCCCCAAGCCCTCGCCCAGTGGCGGGGGCTTTTTGTTGCAGTCATTTTTGTAGCGACCGGCGTAGCGGCTGGGGTGGCGGCTGGCCTAGCGGCAGCGCCCAACCTGCGCGCTTCTTAGCTAAACCAGTGCTTAGCTAAGCCCTGGTTTAGCTAAGCACTGCAAACACAAAGATCAGCCCCTGCCGATCATCAGACGCTGCCGATCAAGGTCTCCAGGGCGGCGGTCACATCGGCCTGACGCATCAGCGCTTCGCCCACCAGCACCGCATCGGCGCCAGCACCCTGTACCCGGTCGAGGTCCTCGCGGGTGAACAGGCCCGACTCGCTCACCAGCAGGCAGCCCTTGGCGCGGATGCGTTCGCCATAAACGGCAGTGAGCTGCTCGGTGGTGGCCAGATCGGTATGGAAGCTGGCCAAATCGCGGTTGTTGATACCGATAAGTTGCACGCCATCAAGGCCCAGCACCCGCTCTAGTTCCTCGCCGTCGTGCACCTCCACCAGCACGGCCAAGCCCAGAGCCCTGGCCACCTTGAGCAGGTAAGCCAAATCCTGATCGCTGAGAATCGCGGCGATCAGCAGGGCCGCATCGGCCCCGGCGGCGCGGGCCTGAAATAGCTGATATGGGCTCAGGATGAAGTCCTTGCAGAGCAGGGGCAGATCAACCGCCTGGCGCACCTGCACCAGCACCTCAAAGCCACCCTGGAAAAACTGCTTATCGGTGAGCACCGAGAGGCAGCTAGCACCACCGGCGGCGTAGCCCTTGGCAATCGCTTCAGGATCGAAATCCTCGCGGATCACGCCCTTGCTGGGGCTGGCCTTTTTCACCTCGGCGATCACCGCCGGCTTGCGGCAGGAGGCCCGCAGGGCCGCCAAAAAATCCCTGGTCGCCGGCAGCTCAGCCACCTGCTGTTTGAGCTTCTCCAAGGGCACCCTCTCCCGGGCGGCCGTTATCTCCCGATCCTTCTCCCAGAGGATCTGCTCAAGAATGTGACGGGGCTCGCTGTCCTCGTGGCGGATGGCGTATTCGAGAAAGGCCACCTTCACCTTGGGGTTGGGCGGCCGGCGACGGATCTCCATGGTGCTCAGCCTGCCACCGCCATGGCTGCTTGCTTGTAGGCCACTTCCACCACCTCGCTCAAGGTGGGATGGGTGTGCACCTCGGTGGCCAGTTGCAAGACGCTCTGGCGGCGGGCCACGGCGTTAGCGATCTCCTGGATTAGGTCGGCCGCATGCAAACCAAAGATGTGGGCGCCCAGCACCTCACCGCTGGCTTTGTTGAACAGCAATTTCATCAGGCCTTCGCCCTCGAGTTCAGCCAGGGCCTTGGAATTGGCCTTGAAGTAGCTGCGCACCAGGCCCAGCTCAAAGCCCTCTTGCTCAGCAAGGGCTTGGGCGTCGGCCTCGCTCAGGCCCACCGAGCTGATCTCCGGGTGGGTGAAGGTGGCCGCTGGAATTGAGCGGTAGTCGATCTGGCGGCTGTGGCCAAGAATGTTGTCTACGGCCACGGTGCCTTGGGCGGCAGCGGTGTGTGCCAGCATCATCTTGCCGGTCACATCGCCTACGGCCCAAAGGTGCGGCACCGGCTCACCTCCCACCAGCACCCGCATGTGCTCGTCGACTGGCACGAAGCCCCGCTCGGTTTCCACACCAACGGCAGCCAGGTTGAGCTCGGCGCTTGTGGGCACGCGCCCAGTGGCCACCAGCACCGCATCCACCTCCAGGGTTTCCACAAGCTCCTTGGTGGCCATGTCTGCCAGCTCGATCTTCACCGGGCAGCCGGGGGTCACCTTGCGGGCCAGCACACCGGCGCGGGCGTCGATATCACGGCCATTGATCAAGGTGCGAGCAGCAAGCTTGGCGATGTCGGGATCGAAGGTGGGCATCACCCGATCGAGGGCCTCAATCATCGTGACCTCACAGCCCAAGGCCGTGTAGACATCGGCAAATTCCAGGCCGATGTAGCCGCTGCCGATGATCGCCAGCCAGCGGGGCAGCCACTCGAGGTTCACCGCCTCATCGCTGGTGAACACGGTGCGCCCATCTGTCTCGATGCCGCGGGGCACGAAAGGCTCAGAACCAGTAGCCAGAATCACATCGCGGGCGCTGATGGTGCGCTCGATGCCACTGCCGTTCTCGCGCACAGTGACCTGCTGATGGCCGGCCAGGCGGCCCTGACCCCGCAGGATCGTGGCACCGGCGCGCTCCAGGGTTTTGGTGAGATTGCTGCGGATAGTTGCCACCAGCTGGTTGGCATGGTCGGCGATCTTTTGGCGCTCAAAGCGCACTGGGGCGGCGTGGATGCCAAAGCCCGCCAGATGCTCGGCGTCGGCCAGCTCCCGCACCCGGCCGCTGGCCGCCAGCAGGGCCTTGGAGGGCACACAGCCCCTGTTCACACAGGTGCCGCCCATATCGCGCGACTCAACAATGGCGACCCGCAGGCCATGGTCGGCAGCGTGCTTGGCCGCATCGAAGCCGCCATAGCCGGCACCGACCACGATCACGTCGTAATCGAAGCTCGATCCGTCAAAGCTCGATCCGTGGAGGGGGGCTTCGCTCACCGGGCAGCACTGCGGTTGTTGACGGGCATTCTCCCCCGTCAAGCTCCAGCCTGCTGGCGCAGACGCTCGAGCAGTAGCGGAGCTGCCGCCACGGCCACATTGAGGGATTCCACCGCTGGGCTGTGGGGAATGGTGACGCGCTGGCTAGCCAGGGCCTGGAGCTCCGCTGACACCCCAGCCCCCTCATTGCCAAGCAGCAACACCGTGGGCCGGGTCCAATCGAGCTTCCAATAGGGAAGAGGTGCCGAAATAACAGCCACCGATCCGATCTCGGGGCGCACCGCAACCACCAGCTGCAGGCCGGCGGCCGTTGCCGCCTGCAACCGCTCCGCCAACTCCTGCCTGCTCTCTCGGACCATGGGCACGGCCAAGGCAGCCCCCGCCGAGGCGCGCAACACCTTGGGTTGAAATGGGTCAGCCCCATCGGCCAGCCACAGGGCCCCAACCCCCGCCGCCAAGGCAGTGCGCATCAAGGTGCCGAGGTTGCCGGGATCCTGGATCCCATCAAGGGCCAGCACAAAGCTGGCTGTGCCTGGAGCCGCTGCCGTCGGAGGCAGCAGGCTGGCCACCACTCCGTCGGGATGCTGGGTAGTGGCTATGGCTTCCAGCACCTCACCACCCACCAGTCGCCAACTGCAGCCTGGAGGCAGGGCTGCCACCAGCTCGCCATGGTCAGCCAGCCAAGCGGCGGTAGCCAAAACGTCCCTGGGCTGAAGCCCTAGACGCACCGCCTCCTGCAGGAGGTGGGTGCCTTCCAGCAGCAGCAACCCCTGCTCGCGGCGACCGCGAGACTCCTGCAGAAGACGCAGCTGCTTAACCAGCGGGTTGCGGCGGCTAGTGAGCGGCTCGGCAGCACCCAAGCCATCGCTAGGGATCACTTCAGAAAGCCTGGTGACGGCGCACATTCAAACCGTCGTGCACTACGAGCTCCTTGCCGTCTAAATCGAGACCACGCACCGAGGCGACCTCACCCTTCAGGCCTTCAGCATGGAGGTTTTCGACCAATTTCTTGATGACAATGTCCTCGATCGTGGATTGATCAAGGCTGTCGGGCGTAAGGCTCTCAAGGAATTTGCCTAACTTCGAGGCCATCACCTCGGAAGCGTTTGAGATCTTGAGAACGATCATGAGAAAAATGCGGATGGGGAGACTTGAACTCCCACGACATTGCTGCCACTAGTACCTGAAACTAGCGCGTCTACCAATTCCGCCACATCCGCGTGGCTGTCGCTAGAGCAGAGCTCGCTGCAACGGAGAAAACATACGCCATCGGCAACCCGCACCAGCGGTCGGAGCCAGTTCTGGCTGCGGCCGTCTAGACGATCTCACAATGTGTTGTCAATATGCTGCGACGTGAACCGGGCAGTCGTTCCATGGGTCTGATCGCTGTCCAATCACCTAGCAAGACCCGTTTCGTTCAAAATCCCCAGCTTGAAATCCGGGGCGGCCGGCGCCTCTCAGGCGAGCTGCACGTGAGTGGTGCCAAGAATTCAGCCTTGGTGCTCATGGCTGCCTGTCTGTTGACCAGGGACACCATCCGACTGAGAAACGTCCCTCCACTTACCGACATCACCGCCATGGGCGAAATGCTCAGCAGCCTTGGCGGTCAGGTCCACCGTGATGGTGACGCCCTGGAATTAAAGGGCGACTCAATCAATAGCTCTACAGCCCCCTACGAGCTGGTGAATAGCCTGAGGGCCAGTTTTTTCTGTATTGGCCCTCTGCTAGCCCGCACTGGCATGGCCAAGGTGCCCCTGCCAGGCGGCTGCCAGATCGGCACCCGGCCAGTCGTCGAGCACGTCAAAGGTCTCAAGGCCCTGGGCGCCCAGGTCACCATTGAGCACGGGGTCGTTACGGCCGTGGTGCCAGGCAGCGGCCATCGCCTCACGGGCGGCCGCATCCATATGGACTGCCCCAGCGTTGGCGCCACCGAGACATTAATGATGGCGGCCGCGCTCGCCGATGGTGAGACGTTGATCGAAAACGCCGCCCTTGAGCCAGAGGTGGTTGATCTAGCAGGCCTGCTGATCGCCATGGGCGCCAAGGTGCGCGGCGCCGGCACCTCCACGATCACGATAGTGGGTGTGGATCGCCTGCATGGCGCCGACTACGCCGTGATCCCAGATCGCATCGAAGCTGGCACGTTTCTACTGGCAGCCGCCATCACCCGCTCCCATTTGCGGGTAACCCCAGTGATCCCAGATCACCTTGGCGCCGTGCTCAGCAAGCTCGAGGAGGCGGGTTGCACCTTGGAGCACGACGGCGTCGGGCTCACCATCAAGGCCGATCAGATCAATGCAGTTGACCTGCGCACCCAGCCATTCCCCGGCTTCCCCACCGACCTGCAAGCCCCCTTCATGAGCCTGCTGGCCACGGCCCGAGGCACCAGCGTGATCACCGAAAACATCTTTGAAAATCGCTTGCAGCACGTGGGCGAACTGCAACGCATGGGTGCCGACATCCGCATGCAGGCCAACACCGCCTTTGTGGAAGGGGTGGCCCGCCTCAGCGGTGCTCCAGTGCAAGGCAGCGACCTGCGCGCCTCCGCCGCCATGGTGCTGGCTGGCCTAGCCGCAGACGGCATCACCAACGTGCGCGGCCTCGAATACCTAGACCGTGGCTACGCCAATCTTGAGGGCAAGCTCAATGCCGCCGGTGCCAGCATTGAGCGTGTCAGCTCGGCGGCTTAAGCTCTCAACTGCGGGAGCGTGCCGGAATTGGTAGACGGACTCGACTCAAAATCGAGCGCCTTCGGGTTTGTGGGTTCGAGTCCCACCGCTCCCATCTCGCCCATCACCCACTCAGGCATGTCTGCCTCAGCCGTGATGGACACCTACGCCCGCTTCCCGATCAGCCTCACCCGAGGCCGGGGAGTCTGGGTTTGGGATAGCAATGGCAAGCGCTATCTCGACTGTGTAGCCGGCATTGCCGTCTGCACCCTCGGTCATAGCGACGGGCGGCTGAAGCGGGCCCTAAGCCGCCAGCTGGGCAAGTTGCAGCACGTATCCAATCTGTATCGAATCCCCGAGCAGGAGGAACTCGCCGCTGCGATCACCGCCAGCAGCTGCCTGGATCGGGTTTTCTTCTGCAACTCCGGCGCTGAGGCCAATGAGGCCGCCATCAAGCTGGCCCGTAAGCACGGCCACACGGTGAGGGGCATCACCACTGGCGAGGGCAATGCGCCCCTAATCCTCACCGCCCAGGCCAGCTTCCACGGCCGCACCCTGGCTGCGGTTACAGCCACGGGGCAGCCCAAGTACCACCAGGGCTTTGAGCCGATGGTGCAGGGCTTCCGCTACTTCCCTTACAACGACACTGCCGCCTTTGAAGCCCTGCTCGCCACCTGCGAAGTGGAGGGTCCGCGGGTGGCCGCCGTGCTGCTCGAACCAATTCAGGGCGAAGGCGGCGTGCATCCCGGCAACAGGGCCTTTTTTCGGCGGGTGCGTGAGCTCTGCGACGCCCACAACATCCTGCTGATCTTCGATGAAGTGCAGATCGGCGTTGGCCGCAGCGGCCAGCTCTGGGGCTACGAGCAGCTGGGCGTCGAGCCCGATGCGATCACCCTGGCCAAGGGCCTCGGCGGCGGCATCCCCATCGGTGCCCTGGCGGTGAAAGCCTCAGTGGATCACTTCCGCCCCGGCGAACACGCCAGCACCTTCGGCGGCAACCCCTTCGCCTGCCGCGCCGGCCTCACCGTGCTAGCCGAACTAGAGCGGCGCGACCTGCTCAGCCACGTGCAGCGGATGGGCGCACTGCTGCAGGAGCTACTGGCCCAGCTGGTGAGCCGTCATCCCACCCTGCTGGAGGGGGTGCGGGGCTGGGGTCTGCTGCAAGGCCTGGTGCTGCGCGAAGAGGCCCCAAGCGCTCCGGACATCGTCAAGGCGGCCATGGGGCAGGGGCTGCTGCTGGTGCCCGCCGGCCCACGGGTGGTGCGCTTCGTGCCCCCGCTGGTGATCCAGCCCCGCCACCTGCGCCTGGCCGTCGACCGCCTCGAGCGCGCCCTAATCAGCCTTGGGCGATGAAACAGCCTTGGGCCCTGAAACAGCCGTGGGCCCTGAGCTCGACAATTTCGCCGACCTGATCGAGCCCTTCAGCCGCCGCGGCGTCGACCTGGGACTCGATCGCCTGCAGGCCGCCTTGGCCGAGCTCGGCAACCCCGAGCGCCGCTTTGCCGCCGTGCAGGTGGCGGGCACCAACGGCAAGGGCTCGATCTGCACCCTGGTGCACCAGGCCCTGCTGGCCGCCGGCATCCGCGCCGGCCTCTACACCTCGCCGCACCTGGTGAGCTGGACCGAGCGCATCCGGCTTGGCCATGACCCGATCGCCGCGCCATGCCTGCGCCGCCACCTGGAGATCGCCACGCCGATCGCCCAACGCCACCAGCTAACGCCCTTTGAACTGGTCACCGCCGCGGCCTTCCTGGCCTTCGCGGCAGCGGATCTGGAGCTGGTGGTGCTGGAGGTGGGACTGGGGGGCCGGCTCGACGCCACCACCTGCCATCCCCACCGGCCCGTGATCGGCTTTGCCTCGGTGGGGCTCGACCACGCTGAGTTCCTCGGGCCGGATCCAGCCACGATTGCCGCCGAAAAAGCCGGCGTGCTACAGCCGGGGGCCGTGGCAATTAGCGCTCCCCAGAGCCCGGAGGTGGCGGCGGTGCTGAGCGATAGCGCCGCCGCAGTGGGAGCCGAACTGCGCTGGGTGGAGCCGCTGGATCTCAACCAGTGGAACCTGGGGCTTTCAGGAGCAGTGCAGGCCGCCAATGGCGCCGTCGCCCTGGGCCTGCTGCGGGCATTAAAGGAGCGGGGCTGGCCGGTAAACGACCCAGCCATACGCCGCGGTTTCGCAGCAGCCCGCTGGCCAGGCCGACTACAACAACTGAGCTGGCACGGCCTACCCCTACTGCTCGATGGCGCCCACAACCTGCCGGCCGCCCTCGCCCTACGCGCCGAACTCGACGCCCATCCCGAGCGCCACGGCCTGGTCTCCGGCCCGCGCCACTGGCTGCTTGGCATGCTGGCCAACAAGCAGGGGCCGGAGATAGCCGCGGCCCTGCTGGCCCCAGGCGACCGGGCCTGGATCGTGCCGGTGGCGGGGCACGCCTGCTGGAGCCTTGAAGCCCTTACCGCCGCCTGTCCCAGACTCGCTAGCCAGCTGCACAGCGCCCCCAGCCTCGAGACCGGCCTGGCCCAAGCGGGAAGTGGTTTGCAACGCGTGGTAGTTGCTGGCTCTCTCTACCTACTCGGCCAGGCAGCCACATCACAGCAGGCCCCAGTTGCAAGCCCAGGGACATCTGAAGGGACTTCTGACTTTGGTTAATCAGGCTTTTGCTTGTTAGCTTAGCTAAGGCTAGGTCAAGTCATAAAACACGCGCCTACTCCTCCCCTTCTGCCACTCCACACCATCCAGGCCAGAGTGAGGTCCCGCGGCCCATCCCCATGGCTCCCTTCTTCGAGCTCCTCTTAGTGGCCCAGTCAGTAGCCAAATCAGTGGCGAAATCAGGAGCAAAATCAAGCGCGAGATCAATAGGGAAATCAGTAGCCCTTTCCCTAGCTCTGGGGCTGCTGCTGGTGCTGTCTCCACTGCTTTCTCCACTGCCGGCAGCGGCCGACTTCTCCGGCGTGGACTACACGCTCACCAACCAGAACGAGCAGGATTTCAGCGGTCAGGATCTAGCCAATACCTCGTTCGCTGGGGCCACCGGACGGCACGCCAACTTCAGCGGCGCCGATCTGCACGGGGCGATCCTCACCCAGGCGGCCTTCCCCAATGCCAATTTCGCCGGCGCCGATCTCAGCGGCACCCTGATGGACAAGGTGGACCTCTCCGGAGCCGATCTCAGCGGAGCCATTCTCACCGGGGCGATCGCTTCAGGCAGCAGCTTCCGCGGCGCCAACGTCACCGATGCCGACTTCAGCGACGCCCTGATCGACCGGGTGGACCAGCGCTCCCTCTGCCGCGATGCCGAAGGCACCAACCCGATCACAGGCGCCGACACTCGCCTCAGCCTGGGCTGTTAAGCCAGCCGCGCAATTTGCCTGGGTTGAGCAGGCCAGCCGGGTCGTAGGCGGCCTTTGCTGCCACCTGGTCGGCATCGATCACACCCAAGCCGCCATCTTCGACGCTGATCACGTGGGGGTTAAACAACACGGCACCGCAGCGGCGGCAATCGTCTAGCAGCTGCTGCAGGGCCTCCTCGCCGCGCCAGCGCAGCAGCGGCAGGGCCGCCAGCCGGGCCGCACCCTGCTGCCTCACGGCCTCCAGGTGCCAAAGCAGGTCGTCGCCCCATTGCTGCCGCAGGCGCTCCAGACAGGGGGCCTCCGGCTGGGGCAGCAGCATCTGCAGGTAGGTCCAATCCGGATGCTGGGCGCGCCAATGCAGGGTGGTGTGGTTCCAGCTGAGCTCCCGCAGCGGCAGCCCCCGGCTCTGGCCCTGGGGAGCCTGCCAGCGCAGCGCTCCGCCCTTGGCCGCCAGCCAGCTCGGCAACACCTCCAGGGCTGCGGGGGCGGCCAGCAACAACAGGCGCTGCTCACCAGGCTCGGGCGCCGGACAGCCCGCCGGCCAGGGGAGCTGGCTAACCAGCGGCGCCTCCAGCACGGTGATGGCATTCAGCTCAAAGGCCGTGCTTGTAAGGGCCTGGGCCGCCGCCAGGGCCTGCCCCCACTGCTCGAAACCCACCACCAGCTGCTGCCAAACCACCGCCTCGCTGGTGGGCAGCCGCAGGGCAGTGATGATGCCATTGGTGCCGTAGGCGTGGTTGAGCGGGGCGCTGGCCGCAGCATCGAGCTGCAGCAACCGCGGCTCGGGCTCGAGGGTTACCACCTCCAGACCCAGCAGGTTGCCGGGATCGCGCAGAAAACCCCAGCGCAGGGAGCCGATGCCGCCGGAGCCACCGGCGATAAAACCACCGATGCTGGCGCTGCGCACCGTGCTGGGCACCAGCCGCAGGGCCCGGCCCCGGGGGGCCAACTGCTTCTCGATCGCCCCCATCAAGGCGCCTGCCTCCACCTCGAGCACCCCGGTGGCTTCATCCAGCTGGCGCAGCTGATTGAGGCCGCTGAGATCCAGCACCAGCCCGCCTTCCAGCGGCACGCACTGGCCATAGTTGCCCGTGCCGGCACCCCGCACCGTCAAGGGCACGCCCTGGCGAGCACAGGCTCCTGCCACCAGCAGCACCTGCTCCACCGTGGTGGCTCTAGCCACCAGCTGGGCGCGGCAGCCCTGCAGCAGGGGCACCAGCACCGGCGAGTAGTCGTAGTAGTCGCGGGAGAGCCGCTCCAGCTCCAGCGGCGACTCGGCCCCGAGCAGCGGCAGGGCCGAATCCAACCGGCGCAGCTCAGCTGCCAGGGCAGTGATCTGGGCCTCAGGGCAACGCTCAGCCATGGGGTGGCAAAAGGGGTGAAGGCTTCTCAGCTTCGGGCGGCGGCAGCCAGACGCCTTGACGCAATACCCGCCGCTGGGGCGGCCGGGCCAGCAGCTCCCCCCAGCTACCAGACCCAAGCAGCACTAAATCGGCTGGGGCCCCAAGCCGCACCACCCCATCCCAGGCCAGCTCCAGCACCGCTGCGGCGGCGGTGCTGAAGGGGGCCAGGCCCAGCCGCTGCCAGGGCATCAATTGGCAGAGCGGCGCCGACCAGCGCAGCAGCTCAATGGGATCGAAATCACCACCTGGATACCAGGGGTCTTGCACGTTGTCGCCGCCGATAGCCAGCCTCACGCCCGCCTGCTGCAGGCTGCGGATCGGCGCCAGGGGCCGCCGCCAGGGGGTGCGCCCGGGCCGGCGCCCCAGCAGCCAAAAATTGGTGGTAGGCAGGGCTACCACGGCGATGTTGGCGGCGGCCAGCCGATCCGCCAGCCGGTCGCAGTTGCGTTGCGGCAACAGGGCCATGCTGCTGGCGTGGCTGCAGGTGATCGCCACGGCGCGGCGCTGCTCCAACACCAACTGGGCCACCATCGCCACCCCCTCGCCAGGGCAGGAAACGGCCTCATCAACGTGCAGATCCACCCCGCAACCATGGCGCTCGGCCAGGTCAAGCAGGGCCAGCAGGGCCTCGCGGTCGACGTTGCGGCTAGCGGCACCCTGGCCATAGGGCGGCCCGATCACCCCACCCAGCAGCCCCTGGCCAGCGGCCACCCGCCGGGCCAGGGCCTGCCCCTCCGCCGTGAGCCAATGGGCCATTGGTGCCAGGGCCACCAGCTGCAGCTCCAGCCGCTCGCGCCAGCGCTCACGGGCCGCCAACAGGGCTTCCCAGCTGGGTTCGGCCCCAGCCCCAACGCTATCGATATGGCTGCGGATCGCCCGCACGCCGTTGCGCCAGGCCCGCTCCAAGGCCCGCTCAGCCCGCTCAGCCACCTGCTCAACGCTGCGCTGAGCGTATTCGCGTTGGTTAGCAGCTAAGGCCGCCGCCATCGTGCCCTCCCGGTTGGGAAAGGCGGCGGCGCTGAAAGCCTTATCCAAGTGGGCATGGGGCTCAATCAGGGGAGTTAGGGCCAGGGGCAGGCTGGCCGCCGCCGCCTGGGCGGGCAGGGGCGAAATGGCCGTGATCCGTCCCGCCTCGAAAGCGATGCTCAGGGACACCAGCCCATCCGCATCGGCGCGAAACTCGGCTCCGCCCAGGCGCGGATCCAGCAGCCCCCGGGGCAGGCGCAGCTTCACTAAGGGCTCTCGGGACGGTCGGTGGCAGCGCTGATCAACACAAATTGACCGGCTACGCCCACCACGGTGGAGCGAAAGCGCGGCACCTGCCAGCGCAGCAGCGATTGGCCGCCCAGCTCACTTTCGAAAACACTCAACAGGCCGTAGCTGCGGCGGCGGGTGTGGCTGAGCACCACGGCCGCCAAGGCCGCTCGCTGGGCCTGAACAAGCCCCACACAGTTGTTGATCGCCATCCGCAACAGCACCGGCACGCCGCCATCGCCGCAGAGCTCCTTGCTGATCTCTTCCACTAGGCGATCACCGGCGTAGGCGCGGAAATCGGCAGGGGATGGATTGGTGAGGGCAAGCCCGCCAGCGGCTAGGCCGAGCATGATCAAGCCAGGCGCCCATGCGAAGCGGGCCGGGGTGTCCGAACGGCAGACCAAACGGTGCAAAGTTGCAGGCAATCAAGGTTGGCACCCTTTGCTCGCCACGGCAGGCGCCTTGCCCCAACCCTCAACGTCCTGTCTAATGCAAGCCCAGGGGCAAGGGCATGGACCAGAAGCTCATTGGCACGGCCTTTCTGGCTGCCCTGGCAGCAGCCCTGCTCGACGCCGACTCAGCAGCATTTCTACGCGACCTAGTCGGGCCCTGGCTGCGCTCGCCGCTGCTGGTGCCAGTGGCCGGCGTGCTGCCCGAACTGCAAACAGGCGCGGGGATTCTCTGCCTGGTGGCAATTCCAATCCTGTGGCTGAGGCCGCGGTAGCTGCGCTGAAGCAGGTCGCCGCAACGGGTGAGAAGCCTTGACAGGCCACGACTTGCTACATTCCAAGGGCGCGGCGGGCGTCGCCAAGCGGTTAAGGCAGCGGCTTGTGGTGCCGCCATCCGGGGGTTCGAATCCCCTCGCTCGCCCTTGATTCCCTAGCCGTCCCCACCTTCGGGGCGGCTTTTTTGTGACTACTGCAGCGCCTGCAGCAAAACCCCAGCCCCATGCCGCACCGGATCGGCGCAGGGCAAGCCGAGCTCGGCCGCGGTGGCGTCAACAGCAAGCTGAGCGGCGGCGGCGTCCAATCGGGCGGTGTTGAGCGCCACGGCCCGCACCCGCGGCCGCAGGCCATCGGGACGCCCCAAGGCCGCCAGGGCCTCCAGCGCCGCGATCAACTCGGGCAGGGGCGGGATCGCCACCGGCACCTCCCCTGGCCGGGTGCGCACGTGGCTCTGGCCAGCGCGGTGCACCAGCAGCAGTTCGGTGGGCTGGCTGCCGCGCAGCAGGGGCAAGGTGGCGCTGGAGCCCGGATGGCAAAGCGACCCCTGGCCCTCCACCAGCAGCAACGCCTGCGGCCCGGCCCCAACGGCGGCGGCCAGCACGGCCGCCTCCACGGCACCGGCGGCGTAATCAATCCGCACGGCATCGAGGGCCACGCCCTGGCCGCTGATCAAGATGCCCGCCTGACCCGTGCCCACAAAGCGGGCATCAAGGCCGCAGCGCCTGGCCTCAGCCTGCAACTCCAAGCAGGCGCTCATCTTGCCCACGGCCATATCCGAACCCACGGCCAGCACCCGGCGGCAGGGCAGGGCAGCAGCTCGCGCGGCCGCCACCTCCAAGCCAGCCGGCTCCTGGCGCAGATCCCAGATCCACTGGCCGGCTCGGCGGCAGGCGGCAGCCAGCTCGGGATCATCGCCAAGGCGGCTGTGCAGGCCACTGGCCAGGTTCAGCCCCGCCTCCAGCGCCGCCAGCAGATCGGTCCGCATCGCTGGTGGCAGGCGGCCACCGGAGGGGGCCAGCCCCACCACCGCCACCTCGGGCCCGTAGGCCAGTGCCGCCGCCATATCAGCCACCACCGGCACAGCCCGCTCAATGCCGCTCACCTGCTGCAGGTCGGAGCCAGCGAAAGCCGGATCGATCACCGCCACGATTGGCCCACTGCGATAGCGCAACATCGCCAAACCGGTCTTGCCGCTGAGGTCGTCGAGGCCGCCGTGGAGCAGCAGCACGACCGGAGCGCTTGGGCTCAACATGACGCCTGCCCCATGGAGATACCCAGATTGATGCCAAGGCCGGGGCCCGCTGGCGGAATCAGCACGTCTCCCTCCAGGGTCAATCCGGTGAAGGGGTCGTCCACCAGGTTGAGATGGCTATCGAGATCGGGCCAGGTCACTAGGGGCAGCAGCTGGGCTGCCGCGCCATTGAGCAGGGCGCCATCCGAGTAGCACCCCAGCATCACCCCTAAACCCAGGCGGCGAGCCGTCTGGGCCAGCAGCAGGGCCTCGCCAAGGCCACCGCTCTTAAGCAACTTGATGTTGATGCCATCCACGTGGGGGGCCAGCCGCAGCAGATCGGCCAGCTGCCAGCAGCTCTCATCGGCCACCAGGGGCAGGGGAGATTCGCCATGCAAGGCCGCAAAACCAGCGCTGTCAGCCTCCGGATCCAGCAGGGGCGCCAGGGGCTGCTCGAGCAGCACCACGCCGGCCCGCTCCAGGGGCTCGAGCATGGCCCGGGCTGTGGCCAGATCCCAGCCGCCGTTGGCATCCACCTGCAGCTCGCAGGCTCTACCCGTCTGCTGGCGCCGCTGCTCGAGGGCGGTAGCCACCCCCTCCAGCAGGGGCAGGTCGTGGGCGATGCCAGCGGGGCTGCCCAGCTTGAGCTTGATGCGGGTGGCAGGCAACTGCAGCCACCAGCGCTCAAGCCTCGCCAGGACAGCCTCGGGCGTACCTAAGCCAAGGGTGACGCTGGTGGCGACACAGGCGCCTGGATCCAGGCCCCAGAGCCGGTACAGGGGCTGATTCAACCTTTTGCCCCACCAGTCGTGCAGGGCCAGATCCAAGCCGCAACGGGCCGGGGGGCTCAGGGCGGCCAGCAGGGGCTCCAGGGCCTGCAGGGGCTCCGGCGCCAGGGCGGCCAGCTGGGGGGCAACCGCCTCCAGCTCCGCCGCAACGGCATCGGTGTCGTAATGGCGGTGGCCGGTATCGAAGCCGCCGGTCTCGCCGATGCCCGTGAGCCCGTCGTGCTCAAGGCTCACCAGCAGGTGCTCCGCCGCAGCCGTCGTGCCGCGGCTGATGGCCAGGGGCACGGCCTTGGTGAGCTGAAAGCGTTGCAGGCGAAGCTGCATCAGGGCTAAGGGGCTGGTCTCAAGCTGACACGGGTCTGGCACACGTCCTGGAATCCGTACAGCGTGTACAGATTCCAGGACACCAGACCAGGTCCCTTTTCCCGCCAGCCGCCAACCCTGATGGCCGAAACTAGTTGCATGACGGCCACCAACCTCAGCACCAACGTCCCCCGCGGCAGCTACTGGATCACCACCTTTGGCTGCCAGATGAACAAGGCGGATTCCGAGCGCATGGCCGGGATCCTGGAAGCCATGGGCTACCGGGCCGGCACAGACGAGCACAGCGCCGATTTGGTGCTTTACAACACCTGCACAATCCGCGATAGCGCCGAGCAGAAGGTTTACAGCTACTTAGGCCGCCAGGCCCAACGCAAGCGAATCAACCCCAACCTCACCCTGGTGGTAGCGGGCTGTGTGGCCCAGCAGGAGGGCGAATCTTTGCTGCGGCGAGTGCCCGAGCTGGATCTGGTGATGGGCCCCCAGCACGCCAATCGGCTAGACACCCTGCTGGCCCAGGTGGAGCAGGGTCAGCAGGTGCTAGCCACCGGTGAGCAGCACATCCTTGAAGACATAACCACCGCTCGCCGCGACAGCCAGGTATGCGGCTGGGTGAATGTGATCTACGGCTGCAATGAGCGCTGCACCTACTGCGTGGTGCCCTCGGTGCGCGGCCAGGAGCAGTCGCGGCTGCCCGAAGCGATCAAGCTGGAAATGCAGGGCCTGGCGGCACGCGGCTTCAAGGAGATCACCCTGCTGGGCCAAAACATCGATGCCTACGGCCGCGACCTGCCCGGCATCACCCCCGAAGGCCGCCGCGCCCACACCCTCACCGACCTGCTCCATCACGTCCACGACGTGGCCGGAATTGAGCGGATCCGCTTTGCCACCAGCCACCCGCGCTACTTCACCGAGCGGCTGATCGATGCCTGCGCCGACCTACCCAAGGTGTGCGAGCACTTCCATGTGCCCTTCCAGAGCGGCGACGATGACGTGCTTAAAGCCATGGCCCGCGGCTACACGGTGGATCGCTACCGCCGCATCGTTGAGCGCATCCGTGAGCGCATGCCCGATGCCTCGATCAGTGCCGATGCGATCGTGGCTTTCCCCGGCGAAAGCGACGCCCAATACCGCCGCACCCTGGCCCTGATTGAAGAGATCGGCTTCGACCTGGTGAATACCGCCGCCTACTCGCCGCGTCCCAACACCCCAGCAGCCGACTGGCCAAACCAGCTCAGCGAGGCGGTGAAGGTGGAACGCCTGCAGGAGCTCAACGCCCTGGTGGAGCGCACCGCCCAGCAGCGCAGCAACCGCTACGCCGGCCGCTGTGAGCAGATCCTGGTGGAAAGCAGCAATCCCAAAAACTCCAATCAGGTGATGGGCCGCACCCGCACCAACCGGCTCACCTTTTTCCCCGGCCAAAACGCCGATGGCAGCCCGATCAAACCGGGCGACCTAGTAACGGTGCAAATCGAAGAGGTGCGCGCCTTCTCCTTGAGCGGCAAACTGGCCTGAGTTTTGGGCCCCCTGGGTCCCATACCGGCTGGCATGACTCCCACCCCCATCGCCGTTGGTCTGATCTTTGGGGGAGCCTCCGGCGAACACGCCGTCTCAATCCGTTCCGCCGCCACGGTGGCGGCGGCCGTGCGGGATGGCGAAAACGCATCGAGCTACGCGCTGCATTGCTTTTACATCGACCCCGAAGGACGCTGGTGGGGAGCTGAGTTGGCCGATGCTGTGTTGCGCCAGGGCAGCCCGGCCCGGCTCGAGCAACTGCCCCAACCGCTGCCGCCGCCTGGATTCCGGGGCTTACCTGCCGGCGCCCTGGAGATCGATGTGTGGCTGCCGGTGCTGCACGGCCCCAACGGCGAAGACGGCACGATCCAGGGCCTGTTCACCCTGATGCAGGTTCCCTATGTGGGTTCGGGTGTGCTGGGCTCGGCGGTGGGCATGGATAAGCAGGCGATGAAGGCCGCCTTCGCCGCCGCCGGCCTGCCCCAGGTGCCCTATGCCTGCGTGTCAGCGAGCGCAGCGGCCCAAAACGACGACGCCCTGCTCGACCAGCTGGAGAGCCAGCTCGGCTACCCCTGCTTCGTGAAACCAGCCAACCTCGGCTCTTCGGTTGGCATCAGCAAGGCCACTGATCGGGCCAGCCTGCAGGCCGGTCTGAAGCTTGCCGCCGCCCTTGATCCGCGGCTGGTGGTGGAGCAGGGGGTGACGGCCCGCGAGCTGGAATGCGCGGTGCGGGGCGGCGGCCACCAGCCCCTGCAGGCCTCGGTGCTGGGCGAAATCTGCTTTGAAGCCGATTGGTACGACTACGAAACCAAATACAGCGAGGGCAAAAGCCACACCGTGATCCCGGCGCTGGTGCCAGAGGCGGTGGCTGAACGCTGCCGGACCATGGCGATCGAGGCCTGTGAGGCCGTTGGTGCCATGGGGCTTTCGCGGGTTGACTTCTTCTTCTGCGAAGCCAGTGGCGAACTGTGGCTCAACGAGATCAACACCCTGCCGGGCTTTACCAGCCAGAGCATGTACCCGATGCTCTGGGCCGCCACGGGTGTGGCCCTGCCCACCTTGGTGCGCGAATTGATCGAAGGGGCCCGACAATGGCATTTCCAGGTATCTAGTGGAGGCCCTTCGACATGAGTCACGGCCTGCTTTGGCTGCCACTGCTTTTAGTGTTCGTACTGCTCACCGCCCTGGGCTGGCTCGAGCGGCGGCGGCAGCGCTTGTTTCGCGAATGGGCCGAGGGCTCCGAGCTGGCCAAACTCGACAGCTGCGGCGGCGCCCGGCTGGTGGATGGCCTGCTGACTTGGTGCTCCTTCGAAGCCGGTCAACTCAAGCAAGATGACTTTTTTGTGATTAAGCAGCTCGAATTGGTTGAGCTGCTTTCGCTGGGTTCGGGCGAGGCGCCCCTCACCGAAGAGAGCCAGGGGGCTTGCCGACTGCGCTTAGTGGGTGGTGGCGAACAAAAAGACCTGCCCTTCGCCGATTCAGAGCGGGCCCGGCGCTGGATCGATGAGCTGATGTCGCGCTCGCGCTGCGAGTTGTGAGCCAGGAGTGGAGCCTGTTGCGGTGAGTGCCACCCCTCTCCAACCTGGATCGGAGCGGCGGCGCCAACTGCGCCAGCAGCGGCGCCGAGAGCGCCTGCGCAATCTTTGGCGTTTCCTTGTGCTGCTAGCCCTCGCCGGCGGCCTGGGCTACGGCCTGCTGCGTCAGGGCTGGGTACTAAGCGGCCCCGACCAGGTGGAGGTGGTGGGCAGCCAGCAAGTGGGAGCCGACCAGGTGGTGCAAGCCGTCCGCCTGACTTTTCCCCAACCCCTGCTGGGCCTGCACCCCAAACGCATCGCCGATGTGCTGGCCGGTGCCCTGCCGGTGGAACAGGTGCGGGTGAGTCGGCTGATGGCACCGCCGCGGCTGCGGGTTGAACTGGTCGACCGCCAGGCGGTAGCCAGGGCCCAGCGACGCACCGCCAAGGGAAGCGAGCAGGGCTATGTCGATCGACTCGGCCACTGGATGAGCATTGGCCAGGGCCAGGGGGCCGCAGCCAAAGCCAGTGCCGGCTTACTGGTGCTGGGTTGGCAGGCCCGCTACCGCCCGGCCCTCGCCCTGGTGCTCGAACAACGGGGGCGGCTTGGTGGCGATATCAGCCAGATCCGCTTTGAACCAGACAGCAGCCTGTGGCTGCAGAGCAAGCGGCTCGGCAAGGTGAGCCTCGGGCCGGCTGATGCCCAATTGGGGCGGCGCCTTGAAGTGCTCCGTCACCTGCAACAGGAACTGCCGACAAAGGTGAAGGGCCGCCAGCTGCAATCCATCGATCTCAGCGATCCAGAACAACCCGAGCTGGGCCTACCCGCCACCCGTAGACAGGCTGCGGCCAGCAGGGAGCCGTAAGGAATCCAGCAGAGACATGCCAGGAAACCCGCAAAGGTGAGACACTCTCCTGATCCAGGCAAGGAAACGCCGACATAATGCAGTCGCCGATTGTTCGCACCGCCACCCCTGATGCCGCTATGACCCAAAGCTCTTCCCAGTCAAACGGTGTACAAGCCTCAAACGATCCGTCCTTTGGCGGCGTTTCAGGGGAGATTGTGCCGAGCCAGTCGGCACGCATCGAAGTGATCGGGGTCGGCGGTGGCGGCAGCAATGCGGTGAACCGGATGATTGCCTCCGACCTCCAGGGTGTGGGCTACCGGGTGCTGAACACCGACGCCCAGGCGCTGCTGCAGTCGGCATCGCAGAAGCGCATCCAGCTCGGACAAAAACTGACTCGCGGCCTAGGTGCCGGCGGTAATCCGGTAATCGGCCAAAAGGCTGCGGAAGAGTCCCGGGCCGAACTGCAGGAATCACTGCAGGGTGCCGACCTTGTTTTCATCGCCGCTGGCATGGGTGGCGGCACCGGCACCGGCGCAGCACCAATTCTTGCCGAGGTCGCCAAAGAAGTTGGCGCCCTCACCGTAGGCATCGTCACCAAGCCCTTCGGTTTTGAAGGTCGCAAGCGGCTGCGTCAGGCCGAAGAGGGCATTGCCCGGCTGGCCGAGAGCGTGGACACCTTGATCGTGATCCCCAACGATCGCCTGCGCGATGCCATTGCCGGCGCCCCCCTGCAAGAGGCCTTCCGCGCCGCCGATGACGTGTTGCGGATGGGCGTTAAGGGCATCAGCGACATCATCACCCGGCCTGGCTTGGTGAACGTCGACTTCGCCGATGTGCGCTCGGTGATGGCTGGCGCCGGCACCGCCCTGCTTGGCATCGGGGTGGGCTCCGGCCGCTCCCGCGCTCTTGAGGCTGCTCAGGCGGCGATGAGCAGCCCCCTGCTGGAATCGGCCCGCATCGACGGTGCCAAGGGTTGTGTGATCAATATCAGCGGCGGCAAAGACATGACCCTCGAGGACATGACCACCGCCTCTGAAGTGATCTACGAGGTTGTCGATCCTGACGCCAACATCATTGTGGGTGCCGTGGTGGATGAACGCCTCGAGGGCGAAATCCACGTGACCGTGATCGCCACCGGCTTCGAGAGCGGCGCCCCTTACCGCACCGAGCGCACCGTGGTCAGTTTTGCCGGAACTCCCCTGTTCAACAGCACCCAGGAGGAACGGGGCGCCAAAATCCCGCCATTCCTGCTCAACCGCCAGAGCCAGGAAAGCTAGTCAGCGGTTTTTGATTGGGGTGACCCGGATTCCACGCCTGCCCTGAGCATCCCGTGTGGCTGCTCCCTTCCGGTCCTGACCAGATTTGGGCGTCAGAGCCGCATGGGTCCGAGTCGATTAGATGTTAGCAATGGCATCACTCGCACCGAAGCCCGTGCCCCTGCGCCCCGCTGATCTGGCGAGCCGCAAGCAGGCGGGCCTGCCGATCACGATGCTTACGGCCTGGGATGCCCTCTCTGGCGCTCTGGTGGCCGAGGCGGGCGCTGATGCGGTGCTGGTGGGGGATTCCCTGGCGATGACCGTGCTGGGCCACGCCACCACGCTGCCGGTGACCCTCGAGGAGATGCTGCACCACACCCGGGCCACGGCCCGCGGCCTAGCCAGCAGCTGCGGCCCTGGGCAGATGCCCCTGCTTATTTGCGATCTGCCCTTCCTCAGCTATCAGTGCAACCCAGATGACGCAGTAGCTGCCGCCGGCCGGGTGCTCAAGGAGACCCCCGCCGCAGCTGTGAAACTTGAAGGCGCCGAGCCTGAGACCCTGACCTTGATCGACCGGTTGGTGCGCAGCGGCATACCGGTGATGGGCCACATCGGCCTGATCCCCCAGTCGGTGCATCGGCTGGGCTACCGCCGCCAGGGCAACGATGAGGTCAGCCGCGAGCGGCTGCGGCGCCAAGGCCTGGCCCTGCAGGCAGCGGGTTGCTTCGCCCTAGTGCTTGAACACGTGCCCGCCGATTTGGGCGCCTTGCTGCAAAAGGAATTGGAACTACCGGTGATAGGCATCGGCGCCGGCGAGGGCTGTGATGGCCAGGTTCGGGTCACGGCAGACCTGCTGGGGCTCACCAGCCGCCAGCCCCCCTTCAGCCCGCCGCTGTTGCAGGGTCGTGCCCTGGGGGTGGCAGCGCTGCAGGGCTGGATCGCCAGCCAGCGTCACCCTGCCCAGGCAACTGCTCCTGCTCCTGCCACCAAGCCAGTAGCTCCCGCAGCACCCCATTGCTAAGGGCCAGGCCAGCTGGATCGCTGAGTCGCCACCGGGGCCCCTCAATCCGCAGCAGCCCCTCACCGATCCAGGACTCCAAGTGGCTGTGCAAGGCGACAAGCGCCGCTGGCCCCAGCCCAGCCTGGGCCAGCAGCGCGGGCATGGACACCCCCTCGCGGCGGCGCAACCCCACCAGCAAGCGCTCATCTAGCGGCATTCCTGGGCAAGCCTCACCAGCGCTAGCGGGCGGCGAGCCCGGCTGGGCCAACCAGTCGGCGTAGGCCTCGCGGGTGCGCGGCCGGGCCAGGCGCTCACCCCAGGGCGCCGCGGTGGCTCCCATCCCAAAGCCCCACCAGCCGGCGCCGCTCCAGTAGACGCGGTTGTGGCGGGAGGCGTGGCCGGGGAGGGCGTAGTTGGAGATCTCGTAGTGGCCGTAGCCAGCGGCGCTGAGCTCGGCCCAGGTGAGCTCCATCAAGTCGGCGCCTAGGTCGGCATCGGGGAGCTGCAGCTGGCCGCGATCGTGGCGCTGGGCAAACACGGTGCCGGGCTCCAGGGTGAGGTCGTAGACGGAAAGGTGGGGCGGTGCCAGGGCAATGGCTTGCCGCAGTTGGCGGCGCCAGTGGCCTAGGTCCTGACCCGGCAGACCCTGGATCAGATCCAGGCTCCAGCTGCTGAGGGCCCCGCCGCCCAGGGCTTGGGCCAGCCAGCCGGCGGCCTCCAGCAGGTCCGCGCCGCGGTGGCGGCGACCCAGCCCGGCGAGCACGGCATCGTCAAAGCTCTGGCCGCCCAAGCTCACCCGGTTTACCCCGGCCTGCAGATAGCCAGCCAGGCGATCCTGGTCAAAACTGGCTGGATCAAGCTCCAGGCTGATCTCAGCTCCAGGAGCCAGGCCAAACCGGCAGCTCAGTGCCGCCAGCAGGGACTCCAGCTGGGGGGGCGTCAGCAGTGAGGGCGTACCGCCACCGAAATACACCGTGGCAAGCGGGGGGCCGGGGGGCGAGGCGGCAATCTCCTGCAGCAGCAGGCTGAGGTAGGCCGCAATCGAGGCCGACCCCGGCGCCGGCGCTTCGCCGCCGGCAAGGTCGCCCAGGGGCACCACCGGAAAGTCGCAATAAAAGCAACGCCGGTGACAAAAGGGGATGTGCAAATAGGCACTGCGCGGCGGCCAGAGCAGGGCGGCTGCCGGGCCTGGAGCTGGGGCTGGGACTGGAACTGGATGGGGAAATTGAGCAGTCACAACAACAGGTGCGGAAACCCCTTCAGGCCAAAGGCACCGAAATCAGGCATGCTGCACTCCAGATCAGTTGGGTAGCCACGCACGACGGGAATGGTGGACTCCCTCATCCTGATCCTGTTTGTGATCTCTGGCGCCGCCGCCGGCTGGCTGGGGGTAGACCTGCTGCCCGAGCAGCTGCTGCTGCAGGTGGACAAACCAGAAGAGCTGCGCACCGTGCTGGGCGGCTTCGGTGCCTTCTTTGGGGTGATCGCTGGAGTTTTCTTCCAGCAGCTGCGGCGCAAGCTGATGCAGCAGGTCCGCACCATGCCCACCGACTTGCTGATAAGCCGCGCCGTGGGACTGATCCTCGGCCTGCTGGTGGCCAACTTGCTGCTGGCGCCGATCCTGCTGCTGCCCCTGCCCTGGGAGGTGATCTTCATCAAACCGCTGGCGGCGGTGCTCAGCAACGTCTTCTTCGGCGTATCCGGCTACAACCTGGCTGAGGTGCATGGCCGCACCCTGCTGCGCCTGTTCAACCCCAGCAGCACAGAGGCGATGTTGGTGGCCGATGGGGTGCTGCAACCGGCCAGCGCGAAAATCCTTGACACCAGCGTGATCATTGATGGCCGCATCCGCGGCCTGCTCGCCTCAGGGCTGCTGGAGGGCCAGGTGATCGTGGCCCAGAGCGTGATCGATGAGCTGCAGGCCCTGGCAGACTCGGGCAACGCCGAGAAGCGCGGCCGGGGCCGCCGCGGCCTCAAGCTGCTGAGCGAGCTGCGCGAGCAGTACGGCCGGCGGCTGGTGGTCAACAGCACCCGCTACGAAGGCAACGGCGTCGACGACAAGCTGCTGCTGCTCACCGCTGACACCGGCGGCACCTTGCTCACCGCCGACTACAACCTGGCCAAGGTGGCTGAGGTGAAGGATCTCAAGGTGCTCAACCTCAGCGAGCTGGTAATCGCCCTGCGGCCCGAGGTGCAGCCTGGCGACGAGCTGCAGCTCAAGATCGCCCGCGATGGCAAGGAGGCCGATCAGGGCGTGGGCTACCTCGACGACGGCACCATGGTGGTGGTGGAAGGCGCCCGGGGCCGCATTGGCGAGCGGCTGCCGGTGGTGGTCACCGGAGCCCTGCAAAACCCCACTGGCCGGATCGTTTTCGCCCGGGGCGACGGAGCCCCAGCCGAGGCCAATGGGGAGGCCACCGCCAAGCGCAAACCACGGCAAGAGCGCAGCAAGGCCAATCCGCAGGCGGACGGCCCCCGCTAGGCTCCGCAAACCTGCTTCCATCAACCGCGGATGTCGGTTTCAGCCCCCTACTACGGCGATTCCGCGGCCATGCGCACGCCGCCGCCCGATCTGCCCAGCCTGCTGCTGAAGGAGCGCATCGTTTATCTGGGCTTGCCCCTGTTTAGCGACGACGAAGCCAAGCGCCAGATGGGCATTGACGTCACCGAGTTGATCATCGCTCAGCTGCTCTACCTGGAGTTTGACAATCCGGAGAAACCTATTTTCTTCTACATCAACTCCACCGGCACTAGCTGGTACACCGGCGACGCCGTTGGCTTTGAAACCGAAGCCTTCGCCATCGCCGACACGCTCCGCTACGTGAAGCCGCCGGTGCACACCATCTGCATCGGCCAAGCAATGGGCACCGCAGCCATGATCCTCAGCGCCGGCACCAAGGGCCATCGGGCCGCCCTACCCCACGCCTCGATCGTGCTGCACCAGCCCCGCAGCGGCGCCCGCGGCCAGGCCACCGACATCCAGATCCGGGCCCAGGAAGTGCTGCACAACAAGCGCACCCTGCTGGAGATGCTTTCTCTCAACACCGGCAAGTCGGTGGAGCAGCTGTCGCGCGATTCCGACCGCATGACTTACTTCACCGCTGAGGAAGCCAAGGAGTACGGACTGATCGATCGGGTACTCACGAGCCTGAAAGACCTTCCAACCGCTCCGCCGGCCACGGCAGCCGGCCTGGGCTGAGCCACCGTCAGGCAGCCAGCCCCCCCAGGCACCCCGCGTTCCACCGACCACCCCAACCAAACCCATGCCCATCGGCACCCCCAGCGTTCCCTACCGCCTCCCCGGCAGCCAGTACGAGCGCTGGGTTGACATCTACACGCGGCTGGGCGTGGAGCGAATTCTCTTCCTGGGTTCGGAGGTCACCGACGCAGTGGCCAACGCGCTGGTAGCCCAGATGCTCTATCTGGATTCGGAAGACAATTCCAAGCCGATCTACCTGTACATCAACTCGCCCGGCGGCTCGGTGACCGCGGGCCTGGCGATATACGACACCATGCAGTACGTCAAGAGCGACGTGGTGACGATCTGCGTGGGTCTGGCCGCCTCGATGGGCGCCTTCCTACTGGGCGCTGGCACCAAGGGCAAGCGGCTGGCCCTGCCCCACAGCCGGATCATGATTCACCAGCCCTTAGGCGGCACCAGCCAGCGCCAAGCCAGTGACATCGAGATTGAGGCGAAGGAGATCCTGCGCATCAAGGACATGCTCAACCACTCGATGGCCGACATGACTGGCCAACCCTTCGAGAAGATCGAGAAGGACACCGACCGCGATTACTTTCTCAGCGCCGCCGAAGCCAAGGAGTACGGCCTGATCGATCGGGTGATCGCCCACCCCAGCGAGGCTTGAGCCGATGGCCACCACCCTCCCCGAGGCTGCCGATCTGTTCTACGCAGCTGGCAACCAGCTGCTTGCAGGGGATTGCGCCCCATTTGCGGAGATCTGGTCTGAGGGCGATGACATCAGCCACCTCGGCCCCACCGGCAATCTCTGCATAGGCCAAAAGGCGGTGTTTGAACAATTCACCAAGGAGTCAGCAATGGGCTTCGAAGGCACCTTGGTGGCTGACGACCGTCGCTTTGTTGAAAGCTCTGATATGGGCTACCTGGTGTGCATGGAGCGCACCAGCGGCATGACCCAGGCCGGTGCGGAGGTTCGGACTGACATCCGCGCCACCACGGTCTTCCGCAAGGAGGCTGGCAACTGGCGTGTGGTGCACCATCACACCGATACCTTTTAATGCCCAAGCCTTCTAAGGCCCAGGCCTTCTAAAGACCAAATTCGTAAATTCAGCCCTTGCCGGTTGCGGCCAGCAGGCGTGAGGCGGTATCTAGCCCGATCGGCAGCCCGGATGGATCCAGCAACCCAAGCTGGACAAGTAGTCCGGCCTGATCCCAGTAGATGTGCTCGTAGGCCACCTTGCCTTCGCGCACGCCCACGATCACAACAAGGGCCATCTCCACGCGCCGGCCGGTGGGAGCCACCCCGGGCAGCAGATGGCCGATGGCTTTTGTGTGGGTGAAGCGAATCACCAGCTCATCCACCAGGCGCTCGCCATCCACGGTGCGTGAAATCTGGATGAACTCAACATCGGGGGGAAAGAACTGGCCGATCAGCTGGGTGGCGTAGAACTCACGCACCCCTTCGGCGCCCTGCCCCCCGGTGCCAGAGGCCAGATTGATCAGATGGGGGTTCGCCACCATCGTGGCCATGGTGGCGTCGAGATCGCCGTTGAGCTCGGCCTGCATGTGGGCCTCGAAGAGAGCGTTGGCCGTTGTCGAAGTGGTGGCTTGGTCGACAACCATGGCGCTTGGGGCAAGGTCCAAATGTTAGGGATGGCCTTGGGCCCTGTCAGTTGGAAGGGGCGCTCCGCAGGCGCCTGCGTAAGCTCAGCTTCTGCCCTGTCCAGAACCGACGCCTCGATGGCCAAGCTCTATTACGACACCGACGCCGACCTCTCCCTGCTTGCTGGCAAGACGGTGGCCATCATTGGCTACGGCAGCCAGGGCCATGCCCACGCGCTGAACCTCAAGGACAGCGGCGTCAACGTGGTCGTTGGGCTCTACGAAGGCAGCCGCTCGGCAGAAAAAGCCAAGGCCGATGGCCTGGAAGTACTAAGCGTGGCCGACGCCTGCGCCAAGGCCGACTGGATCATGGTGCTGCTGCCCGATGAATTCCAGAAGGCTGTTTACGACAAGGAAATTGCACCGCACCTCAGCGCCGGCAAGGTGCTGAGCTTCGCCCACGGCTTCAACATCCGCTTCGAGCTGATCAAGCCGCCCGCAGATGTGGACGTGGTGATGATTGCCCCCAAGGGCCCCGGCCACACCGTGCGCTGGGAATACCAGAACGGCATGGGCGTGCCGGCTCTATTCGCCATCGAGCAGGACGCCAGCGGCCACGCCCGTGAGCTGGCCATGGCCTACGCCAAGGGCATCGGCGGTACCAGAGCCGGCATCCTCGAAACCAACTTCAAAGAAGAGACCGAAACCGACCTCTTCGGTGAGCAGGCCGTGCTGTGCGGCGGCCTCTCCGAGCTGGTCAAGGCCGGCTTCGAAACCCTGGTAGAGGCTGGCTATCAGCCCGAGCTGGCCTACTTCGAGTGCCTGCACGAGGTGAAGCTGATCGTCGATCTGATGGTTAAGGGCGGCCTGACGGCCATGCGCGATTCGATCTCCAATACCGCCGAGTACGGCGACTACGTGAGCGGCCCGCGCCTGGTCACCGCCGACACCAAAGCGGAGATGAAGCGCATCCTCACCGACATCCAAGATGGCACCTTCGCCCGCAATTTCGTGGCCGAGTGTGACGCCGGCAAGCCGGAGATGACCAAAATCCGCGAGCGCGATGCGGCCCATCCGATTGAGCAGGTGGGCAAGGGCCTGCGCTCAATGTTCAGCTGGCTGAAAGCCTCCTGAAGCCGGCGGGGTGAGGGGCCGCTGCCATGGGTCTACGGCTGCATTTCCAGGCCCCAGTCCTGCTCTGGGGAAGTTCCAGAGCAGGTAACAGTCTCACCCAGGCTTCTGCCGCTTGGTTGGTCACCGGCCTAAGCAAATCCCCTCTGGTCATCAGCCTTCTGATGGCCTTGGCCACTCTGCCGGCCTTGCTGCCCTTGCAACGCCGGAGCGGTGGCTATGCAGCACAGCTGGTCGGGGTGGTGGGGCTGATTGGCATCACTGTTGGGGAATCCAGCCTTCAGATCCCAGACGCCTGGCTCGTGGCGCCAGCGCTTCTGGCCGTTCTGCTCTTTGCATTTGGCCGGGAGATCAGCCAGCTGCCGCTGCAACGCCAGTTGCTCGGGAAAACCGGGGCCACGGTCGAGCGGTTGCGGATTGGCAGTGAGATCGGTGCCATGGCAGGCAATCTGCTGGAGGCGTTTATCTTTCCAGCGCTAGCGCAATTCGCCAGCGCCCTCGTGCTGCTCTTGCCCCTCGGCCTCAGCAGTCTGCAGAGCGACCAGCCTCTCGACACCACAACAGAGGCAAACTCGAATCAAACTCCGGAGCTCGTGCCGTTCAGCCGGCGCTGTCTCCTACAAGGCGTTCTCTTCGGCAGCCTCTTTGCCGTGTTACCCCTCTGGCTAAGAGAAGTCTATGGCGCGAGTTACTTCGATTTCGGCCTGCTGCTGGCTTGCTACTGCTTGGGACGCAGCCTGAACAGTTTTATACCCATCAGAGGGAGTGTTCTGATCTACGCGGCGATGGCGGCACTTCTGGTGCTGGCTGAGGCACTCGGCGATTCAAGAGTGGTGGCGGTGTTCTTGCCTCTTGGTGCCCTCGCTGCCGCCAGCGATGCCGCGCTGGTGGCTTCAATGCAACCGTTGGCGGATGCAGCCCTGCGCTGGGAAATGTTGTTGCGCTCCGGGGGGGTCGGCGGGCTCATTGGCAGCCTTGGCATGGGGTTACTCAGCCAGATCTTTGGAATCAATGCTGTGATGCCACTTCAAGTGGGACTCTTTCTCGCCCTGGCCTGGCCCCTGGGACGCTGCGCTTCGAGGCAACCGTCCCCATGAACATGGCCATGGCCCCTCTGGTGCTGGTGGCCTTGGCCTGCGGTTTGGATCGCCTGGTGGGGGACCCTCGGGGCTGTATCCACCCGGTGGTAGTGATGGGCTGGCTGATCAGCAGACTGCGCGGCTGGGCGGAACGCTGGGCCGCAAACCAGCCAAGGCGGCTGCGGCTGGCGGGCGTTGCAATCACAGCCCTGCTGGTGGGCGGGAGCGGCCTGGCGGGCTGGGGCACGGAACGGCTGGCCTGGAGCGGCCCCCTTGGCGCGGTTCTATTGGTCGTAGCCCTAGCCAGCGCCCTGGCCGGCCGCAGCTTGGAGCAGGCGGTGGGCGCCGTGCTGGCCTCCGTTGCCGCCTGCGATCTGCCCCTGGCACGGCAGCGGCTCAGCTGGATAGTGGGCCGCGACACGGCCGATCTCGACGCCCCGGAAATTCTGCGGGCCCTGGCCGAAACGGCCAGCGAGAACGGCGTGGACGGTCTGTTTGCGCCACTGTTTTGGATACTGCTGGGGGCTGGGCTGTGGAGCCTCAACCCCGAATGGCCCGGCCCCCTGGCCCTGGCCTGGGGCTTCAAAGCAGCGAGCACCCTGGATTCAATGCTGGGCTACCGCCACGGGCGCCTGCGCTGGCTGGGCACGGCGGGAGCCCGCCTCGATGACCTACTGGTTTGGCTGCCCTGCCGGCTGGTGGCGGTGAGCCTGCCGCTGGCGGCTGGCCAGCCAGGCCGCAGCCTTGAGGTACTGGCAGCGGCCCGGCGCGATGGCGCCGCCGACCCCTCACCCAATGCGGGGCTATCCCAAGCCGCCTATGCCCACGTCGCCGGGGTGCAGCTGGGAGGCAGCAATAGCTATGGCGGCCAAATGCATCGCAAGCCCCTGCTTGCCGCTGGGCTGCCAGCGCCGGATCAGGCGGCGGTACTGCAAATGCTGCAACTGAATCGGCGGCTTGAGCTGATATGGCTCACCGCAGCCGCTGCAGTGGCGTTCATCACGAAAACTCTCAGCTGATTGCCCCTGCCCCAGCCCCTGCCGAAGCTGCACACAGATCACTGGGACCATGGCGATTCGCGAGCTGCTCGAAGATGCCCTCAAGGAGCCGAACATCGGCCTAACCCCTTGCTTTCGCTGGCACGCCACACCTGTAGGGATTGCAGCCCTGTGGCAGGCCGGGGCAGCGCCCACGGCTCCTCCCTACGAAGATGCCCTCAAGGAAGGTCTGCAGGTAGGGCTGGATCTGAGTCGCGAAGAGCGGGAGTTTCACCAGCTCAATTCAGGTTTGGTGTTGCTGTTTCACAGCTAGGCCTGCTGGGGGAAACACCAGCGCCCATTGATGCAGCGTCCAACTGACGCAGCCCTGGACGATCAGCGGATCTGTTCGAACAAGGGCCTCGGCTTCTTCCCAACTGGCTGCCGTAAAGAGCAACATGCCGCCAGCCCCATCGCCACTGCGGCCGACCCGATCGGCCCAATAACCACTGCGGGGCTCATGGCCCTTGCGTTCTAGTTCTGCCAGCCAGGCCAGATGGGCTGGAATCACGGCGTCGAATTGGGGCTTAGAAACCAGACCCAGCTCCAACTTAACAAAGGTGGGGCGCATCTTTTAAACCTCTTTGGCGGTGCGTTGCCGGCGGCACCTTTCTGAGCAGTAGCGCACCTCTTCCCAAACCTCCCTCCACTTGCGCCGCCACTGAAAGGGCCGCTCACAAACGGGGCAGATTTTGGTGGGACGGTTCTCGTGGTGGGGCATCTCCAGGGGCTCGACCCAGATCAGGGATGGGAAATTTAGGCAACCGAAACCAAATCCAGATCAGGGAAACGACAAAAAGCGACCAAACCGTAGTAGGATTGTGAAGAATTCATAAGACGGTCATGTTGTTAAGTATTTTTGGTTTCTTATTTGCGGCCCTTTCATTTGTTCAAGTCCCCCAATGGGACAACGACTGGACCAAATGCTCGGTGGCAGTTCCAGACACCGCTTGCCATTGGTATGTGGTCAACCCTGACAACACATTTGGCAAAGGATTCAGCTGGATCACCGCTCCTGAATACGACGTAACCGCATTAAGGGACATCGGCATCCAACATGAGGTAACCATTGCCAAGGGCTTCCAAACGACTGTAGAACTTATGAATGCATCGACCAAAGTCAAGTACGGCGACAACTACTAAAGTCAATCATATAAGCTTATTCAGACCACACAACCCCTTCAATTCATGGCACGAAGCATCACGCCAACGGATTATATCTTGCAAAAGATAAAAATCAGCCCTCTTATCCCGGTCTGTTAACGTTAAGAAAAAGCAGAAAAAAATATTAGGCGCAGGATCCGGAGCATTCAAATCTCCCAAAAGCACTGCAGCGCAGCAGAATCCAGCCCACTACTTAATTTCTTAAGACCATGGGATGTGCTGAAATCCCATTTTGACGGCTTATGGGGTTATGATTTGCAGACATTAAATCAGTCGTCCTTGCATCAGGGTGGCCTCAACACCCTGCCATGGACTCTTCAATTCTGTTTGCCTTGAACTGGAATTCGCTCGGCGAGCTAGCAACCGAAGATCTTGAGTATGTGCTCAACTCAATGGCCCTTGCCATGGATTCAGGCAAAGAAGAGTTCTGTTCGCTTTACAGCAAAGTGTACGTCCGCGCTTGACTCGGAAAATCAATTCCGATTAGCTATTGGCCCCTGAACAAGTGTGGGTGGGCAACATGCAACGTCTAAAATTACAAGGATATTACTTTTGACGCCTTAAACAATTGGCAAGGTTCTCCTTGGCGATTGCCAGTGCCTCCTTACAGGTATCCTTATCGTCCTTATCAATATCGCCCTGCTCGCCACAAAGACGTTGTTCTAGAAAATCAATTTCCTCCTGCCAGTGCTCGGCGCCCATATCAAAGACAGGCAGCTCCACATCATTGGCATCGTCGTCGACCAAAGAGAAATCGTCGTCCCTCATCTTAAGTAGT
>NZ_JAGQCP010000016.1:0-50681 GCF_024346255.1 Cyanobium sp. BA5m-10
AGCTGGTCTTCCAGCTGAGCAAGCTGGGCAGACATCGGCAGCCACACCAAGTCACTGCGGCGACAGGAGAGCAAGGTGGGCACCGGTGAAGACCCGTCGTCATTGAACTCCCGCTCGGCACTTAGGGCCCGCTGCAGATCAGCCAGGGTGACCAGCCCCACCACCCAAGCCCCATCAGCCACCACCAGACAGTGGCCGTGGGCCTCCACCAGCTGAAGCAAGGCCTTTTTGGCTGGTAACTCAGCTGCCAGCACCAGGGGTGGCTCGGGCTCGAAAGCCTCAGCCACCTGCAGGGCGGCCAACTGGCGGCGGCGATGCTCCTCTTGGGGGTCAGGCCCAAGTAAGCCCGGATCAGCCAGGCCCTGCCAGCGCTCCACCAAGGCAGCACTGAGGCCGGCGGCGGCCATTAGCGGCAGCACAATTCGAATATCGCGGGTGAGCTCAAACAGCAGCAACAGGGCCGTAAGAGGAGCCCTGGCACTACCGGCCAGCACAGCTGCCATGCCCACCATGGCGTAAGCGGGTGGCTCAGCCACCGGCAGGTGCAGGCCACTATCACCAAGCAGCTGGCCGTAGCAGTTGCCGAGCACCGCTCCCAGGAACAGGGATGGGGCAAAACCACCGCCAACAAAGCCGGTGGCATTGCTGATACCAGTTGCTAATAGCTTGACGCCCAGCAATACCAGCAAGGTGAGCAGGGGCACGCCACCCTCGCTGCCAAGCAGGGCTTCAATCGTGTCGTAGCCGACACCAAGCACCTGGGGAAAACCCAGAGCCATCACACCCACAGAGGCACCCCCTAGGGCGGTGGGCAGGCCTGGCGGCAGCTGGCCCAGCCAGGCCTGAAGCCGCTCGCTGCGGCCTGCAGCCAGCAGGCTCACCAAGGCCCAGGACATCAAGCTTGCCACCAGGCCTAAGCCCAGATAAAGGGGCAACTCCAGCGGTGAGCGCACCTCATAAGCAGGCAAGCGCAAAATCGGTGTGTCCCCGAGCAGCAATTGGGTGACCAGCGAGGAAGCCACCGCCGCCACCAGCACCGCCCGCAAGCTGGGCCGGCCCTGAACGGCACTGAAGCTTCCTTCAAAAGCAAAAAACACCCCGGCGATGGGTGCCTTGAATCCCGCCGCCAGACCTGCGGCCACTCCCGCGGCCACCAGGGCTTTCTGACTCTGGGGAGAGAGCCCGCCGCGCAGGGCCACCCACAGACCGATATTGCCGCCACTCTCAACGCTGGGCCCCTCCGGGCCGAGGGAGGCACCACTGCCCAGGCTGAGGGATGCACCCAGCAGGCGCTGAAAGGGCAAGCGGGGCCGAGCGCTTACGGCGCCATCGGCCATCGCCATCAGGCTGGGTAGGCCAGGGCCCAGGTCACCGCCATAGCGGCGCAAAAGACCAACGGCCCAGCCCCCCAGGGTGGGCACCACAACCACCGGCCAAAGACTTATCCAATCGGGCAGGGAGGAAACCGGCAGGGGCAGCGGCTCAGGAACGGCCGGGGGCGGTGGCAGGAAGCCAAGCCCGCCGAGACCCACCTGGAGCAGGGCCCGCAGAGGTGTGCCCGTATCAGGAGCAGCCGCTAGCGGCAATTCGATTGCTAACTCCGGCGGCTGGCTACGACCAACCGTTAGAAGCCCCTCCACAAAAGGTCCAAACAGCCCGTTATTGATGAAGCCCAGCAATTCGTGGAAGGCCACCACTGCCAGTCCCGTGAGCACCCCAATCAGGGCAGCCCAGGCCAGCAGATTCCATTGATAGGGAAGGGCGCGTGCCTCGGCTTCAACGGGGCTGGCCGCCGCTGGCGCTGGTTCAGGCTTCGGGCCGGACAGTTGCAAAAATCTCCTCCAGGATCTCGCCTGCGCCCTGGGCCTTCAAAGCATGGGCAAGGGCGATCCCAATGGCCTCAGGGTCGCTCTGGGGACCGCAAGCCTGATCGCGAATCAGGCGCAGGCCGTCGATGCTTGCAACCATTCCTGTTAATACAAGCGTATCCCCGTCAAAGCGGCTGTTAACGCCGATGGGCACCTGACAGCCACCCTCCAGCTCACGCAAAAAGGCTCGCTCAGCCAGACAGCGACGGGCGGTGGGCTGGTGCTCCAACACCTTGATCTGCTCGAGTACGGCGGCATCGCCCTCTCGACACTCAATACCCAAGGCACCCTGGCCAACGGCGTGGAGGGAAATGGACGGGTCGATCAGTTCGTGGATGCGATCCCCCAAACCAAGCCGTCCCAAGCCAGCGGCCGCCAGGATCAGGCAGTCGTACTCACCAGCATCAAGTTTCTCCAAGCGGGTGATTACGTTGCCGCGCACATCCTTAAAGCTGAGGTGCGGGAAGTGGTGGCGCAGCTGGGCTAGACGGCGCAGGGAACTGGTGCCTACCACGGCGCCTGCGGGCAGGGTTGCCAGGCTCTTATCCCGGTGTTGTTCATGCACCACCAAGGCATCCGCGGGATCTTCCCGCTCGGTGATGCAGCCAAGCATCAGCCCCTCGGGCAGGTTGGTTGGCAGATCCTTGAGGCTATGGACGGCGATATCAGCCTTTCCAACAAGCATCTGAGCCTCTAACTCCTTGGTAAAAAGGCCTTTGTCGCCGATCTTGGCGAGGGCCACATCGAGAATCTTGTCCCCTTGGGTGGCCATCGCTTCAATCGTGATCTCCAGGCCGTTGTGGGCCTGGATCAGTTCATCGCGCACCCAGTTGGTTTGCACCATGGCCAGCTGGCTGCGGCGGGAGGCTATGCGCAGGGGGTTGGCCATCAGGGGCAGATAACAGCCACTCAGATTAAGGGCCGAAGAAATCAAGGGGCAATGGACCCCAGGTGTCTTCCGCAGCCGTATCTGCTGAACAGTGACCGCTGATCAATAGTCCCTCTCCTAGACCGGTTTCAGCGCGCACCTGAAAGCGACCGCTGTTCTGGTTGGCCTTGAGGAAGACCGGACCCTCGATCGAATCGAGGGCAACACCGGCGGGATCTAGCTGCAATTGCGACCAGCCCAGAGCCATCTCAACCTGACGCAGACAGGTCACCGCAGCCGCTGCAGAGGCTGCCATCACTCCCGCCGTGAACCAGTCGCAGCGAGCCAGCAGCGGCTCAAGCTCTGCCCGCAGCTCCGAGAGCGCTGCGGGGTCGAGCGACGGAGCAGTGCGCAGCCCCCGCAGGGATGCCAGGCCCTGACTCACTTGATGTACTCCTTGAGCACGCCGTTGCGGTTGGGGTGGCGCAGCTTGCGCAGGGCCTTGGCTTCAATTTGACGAATGCGCTCCCTGGTGACATCAAAAATCTGGCCGATCTCCTCAAGGGTCTTCATGCGGCCGTCATCTAGGCCGTAGCGCAGACGCAGCACGTCACGCTCCCTGGGGCTGAGGGTGGCCAGCACGCCCTCGAGGTCCTCTCGCAGCAGGTTCTTGGCCACATCCTGCTCAGGGTTTTCAATATCGGCCTCGATGAAGTCACCGAGCCGGGAATCCTCCTCTTTGCCGATCGGCGTCTCCAGGGAGATGGGCAGCTGGGCGCTTTTGGCGATGAAACGCAGCTTCTCGATGGTCATTTCCATCGATTCGGCAATTTCCTCTTCGGTGGGCTTGCGGCCGAATTCCTGGGAGAGGGTCTTAGTGGTCTTCTTGATCCGGGAAATGGTTTCGTATAGGTGCACCGGAAGGCGGATAGTGCGTGACTGATCAGCGATAGCGCGGGTGATCGCCTGACGAATCCACCAGGTGGCGTAGGTGGAAAATTTATATCCCTTTTCGTGGTCGAATTTTTCGGCAGCCCGGATCAAGCCGAGGGAACCCTCCTGAATCAGGTCCTGGAAGCTCAGGCCCCGGTTCATATATTTCTTTGCGATCGAAACCACCAGGCGCAGGTTTGACTGCACCATCTTTTCCTTGGCTCGGCGGCCAAGCATCAGGCGCCGGCGGAACTTGATGGAGGGCATCTCCACCAATGCCGCCCATTCCTTGTTGTCGGGCTGGCGGCCGTGATCGGCCTCAAACTGAGCGGCGATCTCCTCGAGCTGGAGCAGATCGGCGATCTTGCGGGCCAGCTCGATCTCCTCATCGGGCCGGAGTAGGCGGATACGGCCGATCTCCTGGAGGTAAACCCGAATGGAGTCTTCGGTGTAGACACCTTTAGGCCCCACCTTGATGCTGGCGAGGGCCTTGGCGGCCTTCTCGTCCTTCTCGGCAGAGCTGCCGGATGGGCCTAGATCATCGGAATCGTCTAGCTCAGCGGTATCGACTGGAGCCTCAGTTTTGGCCTTGGCCGCTGGGGGTTTAGGCGCTGAGGATTTGCTCGCGGCCGGCTTTGCCTTGGTAGCAGCCTTTGCCTTGGTAGCAGCAGTTGCTTTAGAAGCAGACGGGGCTTTGGTGGCAGTCTTTGCTTTGGGAGCAGCCGTTCCCTTGGAAGCAGCCGGGGTCTTGGCAGCAGCCGGGGCTTTGGCAGCGGCTTTTGCTTTTGGCGCAGCCTTTGACTTAGGTGCAGCCTTCTTGGGCGTTACTTGCACCTCTTCACCGGCCGCCGTGGCCACCATCAAGATTTCAGGGGATGCTTTCGGCTGGGCAGCAGCAGGGCTCATAGGTAACAAAAACGAAACAACAAAACAAATGGGCGGAAACGCATCGCCTGAAATCGGGTCTAGAGATCTTCTGCCTGCAATCGGCAGAAATTGTTTCAGCTACGCCGGGATTAGCCGTAGGAGCTGGTGCAAGACCACGAAAACGGGAACGAAACCTCTGAACGGTGGTAGTCGGCAAAGAAAGTCGAGCGACCCGGCAAAAAGCAAGGGGTCGGTGGCCGAGGCCTGGACAGGTTGGCCGAGGCCTGGACAGGGCTGACAGGGGTGGTCGCAGACCGGGAGGCCGAATGGTGGGAGGCTGGCTCCCGGGGTCTCACTTCAGGTCTTCCCGCTGGACGGAAATCTGCTTAGTTCCGACGGCAGTCCTTGAACTGCCCAACATCCACATCCTAAGAATGGGTTGTGACCTTTGCAAGCTTGTCGACCCCCTGGCTGCAGATCTGGCTCGAAGCCGGGCGCGAAGGCCAGGTATTCACCTACGCCAACTCGCCAGAAACCCCAGCCGGGATTGGGGATTTGGTGCGGGTGAGGCTGCAGGGACGCCCGCACACCGGCTTGGTGGTGGGCTGGCTTGATCAATTACCCGGCAGTCTCAGCAGCAAGCGAATACAGCCGATCCTGGAGATTTGGCAGCGGGCTGCCGTAGATCCCGATTGGCAAAACTTAATGACAAGCGTGGCGGCGGAGTGCCACACGAGCCTCTTCAAAACTCTGAAAAGTGCCCTGCCACCGGGCTGGCTTGGCCAGCGCAACCAGGGGCCAAGCAGGCCAAGCCGCGCAATCTGGCTGGTGGAGCGCTCCGATGCAGCACTCCTCAGCCAGCCCCTCACCGAGCGGCAGCAACAACTGCTTGAGCACCTTGGGCGCCATAGCGGGCCAGTGCCCCTGAGGGATCTTTGTGGTGAGGCTGGCTTCAGTCGCGCCGTCCTCAAGGGCCTGGAGGCTCGGGGCCTGGTGCAGCGCCTTCAGGCTCCCCCCGAGGGCAGTGGAGCTGGCCTGGCACCGGCTCACTGGCCTGCCCTGACGGAGGCCCAGGCCGCTGCAGTCGAGGCCCTTTCCGGTGCCCCAGCGGGCGCGGAATTTTTGCTCTGGGGTGTAACAGGCGCCGGCAAAACTGAGGTGTATCTGCGAGCGGCAGCTCAAGCTCTGGAGCTGGGGCAGGCCATCCTCTTACTCACCCCGGAGATTGGCCTAATTCCCCAGTTGCTCGACCGGGCACGGGAACGCTTCGGCTGCCGGGTGGTCGAGTTCCACAGCGGCCTTTCCGATGGAGCCCGGGTGGCGGCCTGGCGTCGCTGCCTGGAACCAGAAGCGGTGGTCGTGGTGGGTACCCGCTCAGCGATCTTTCTGCCCATGCCCAGGCTGGGCCTGATCGTGCTCGATGAGGAACACGACAGCTCCTACAAGCAGGACAGCCCGATGCCCTGCTACCACGCCCGCGACGTAGCCCGCCTAAGGGCCCGGCACAGCGGGGCGCGGCTGGTGCTCGGCAGTGCCACCCCCTCCCTCGAGAGTTGGCTGAGCTGTCAATCCCCCCAACCAGCCAGCCGCCTCCTACGACTGCCGGAGCGGATTGGTTCGCGGCCCCTGCCTGCCGTACGGGTGATCGACATGCGCCACGAGCTCGCGGACGGCCACCGTCGCTTGATCAGCCGGGCCCTGATGGGGCGCTTAGAGCAGCTGCAGGAGAAGGGCGAACAGGCAGTGGTGCTGGTGCCCCGACGGGGCTATCGAGCATTCCTGAGCTGTCGCAGCTGCGGCGAAGCGGTGCTCTGCCCCCACTGCGATGTATCCCTAACCGTGCACCGCTCCAAAGGGGGCCAGGAATGGCTGCGCTGCCACTGGTGCGACCACCGCGCCGAGATGGGCAATCGCTGCGGCCACTGTGGCTCCACGGCCTTCAAGCCCTTTGGCGCGGGCACCCAGCGGGTGATGGAACAGCTGGCAACCGAGCTTGAAGGGTTGCGCCTGCTGCGCTTTGACCGTGACACCACCCGGGGCCGCGACGGCCACCGCCGCCTGCTCGATCGCTTCGCCCAAGGGGAAGCCGACGTATTGGTAGGCACCCAGATGCTGGCCAAAGGCATGGACCTACCCCGGGTCACGCTCGCGGCGGTTTTGGCGGCAGACGGTCTGTTGCATCGCCCCGATCTGCGCTCCTCCGAGCAGTGCCTGCAATTGCTGTTGCAATTAGCGGGCCGGGCGGGACGCGGCGAAAAACCGGGCGAGGTGCTGGTGCAGACCTACAGCCCCGAACACCCGGTGATTCGCCACCTGGTGGATGGGCGCTACGAGCTGTTTTTGGCCGAGGAGAGCCAGTTGCGCCGCCAGGGTGGCCTGGTGCCCTTCAGCCGGGCCTGCCTCCTGCGTCTGAGCGGACCAAGCGCCAGCTGCACGGCAACCGCAGCCGCTGCCTTGGCCGAGAGAATCCGCAGCCAAGTGGCGGCAGCCGGCTGGCTGTTGATTGGTCCCGCCCCGGCCCCGGTAGCCCGGGTAGCGGGCAAGAGTCGCTGGCAGCTGTTGCTGCATGGTCCCGCCGCCCAGCCCCTGCCCTTGCCGACTGAAAGCCTGCTGCGGGAGGGGCTGCCTGCGGGGGTGGGTCTGGCGATCGACCCCGACCCCCTCTGCCTTTGAGCACCGCTCTCAAGCCGGTAGTTCCGGCAGGCCGAAGCCCAGCAGTCGCCGCAGGCGCTCCAGGGCCAGCACCAGCACTAGGGCAAGGGCAATCAGGGCGCCGCCAATACCAAGACCACTCCAGCGCCAGCAGCTGAGCTGCAGGGTGTTGCTGGCGCCAAATCGCAGGGGCCAGTGCAGGGCAGCTCGTCCAGAAATCGTCGCAGCGGGCTCGGGACTGGCCAGGCGGACAGCCGCAGGGGTCACAGGGGCCAGGTCGATGGCGGCGCTGAAACCCGGCAGAGCGGTGAGCCCACGCAGGTCCACAGTCAGTTCAAGGCTTTGGCGCACCCCCAGCAGCCAATTGCGCTCCCGCAGCTGGAAGTGGGGCGGCTGCAGGGCCACACCGGCCAGATCCGCTGCCGCGCTGAGGTTTGCTGCCAGCAGGGCAAGGGCCTCGGGCGCTGGCAGCACCGGGCTCTCCAGTCGCTGGTGAAAGCCGTCAGCGCCAGCAGATGGCTTGGGCTGCTTGGCCGGGTGAAATCCCTGGGTCAGCAGGGTGCGGCCAAACTGACGGGCCCAGGGCTCGGGTTGGGTGCCGGGGCTCGATAGGCCATGGGCGATCTGCAGCCGGCCCGGCCCCTTGAAGGTCAACTCGCTGCGCACCTCGGTGCAGCCGCCGAGCAGCAGCGTCAGCAGCAACAGCAAAACTGCCAGCACAGCGAAGCCCACTGGAGCCCTGGTTGGCCCCACCGGTGGCGGTGGCGGCGGTGGTGGTTTGTTGGAGCGGCGGCCGCGGGCAAGCTGCTGCATCTGGCCGCCCATGGCCTCTGCTGTGCCCAGATCGGGCAGGGTGATCGACCAATCGCGGGGGCGCTCGAGGGCCGGTGCCTCCAGCACGGTGAGTAGGTCTATGGCCTGAGCCCGCAGGCTGGCATCACGGCAGCGCTTGATCAGCCGGCAACACAGGATCGCCCGGCCGTTGTCGCCCCGCCCCATCCAGGCGGTGGCGAGCAGCAGCTGAATCTCAGCTCCGGTGGCGGTAGCAGCAGGATGCTCTCTGGTGAGGGGATCCAATAGGCGTACAACCTGGCCGTAATCGCCCCGCTCGAGGGCTGCACGGGCTGCAGCCAGCAGGTCTTCAGCCATGGCCGCCGCGCTGGCTGCCCACCACCATGGTGCCAATCCCCGAATCGGTGAAAACCTCCAGCAACAGGGCGTGGGGCACCCGGCCATCAACGATGTGGGCCGCCGCCACTCCCTGGGCCAGGGCCCGGATGCAGCATTCGGTCTTCGGGGTCATGCCGCCTGCCACCACACCCTCATGGATTAATTGGCGTGCGTCCGCCAGGGTCAGCTGACGAATTAGGGAGTCAGGATCGTGGCGATCCTTCAAAACCCCTGCCGTGTCTGTGAGCAGGATTAGTTTCTCGGCCTGTAAAGCCGCGGCCAGTTCACCGGCCACGGTATCGGCATTGATGTTGTGGGCCTGGCCCTCAGCGTCGGCGGCCACGCTTGAGATCACCGGGATGTAGCCGGCATCGAGCAGGGGAAAAAGCACTGCCGGATCTACTGCCGCCACCTCTCCCACCAGCCCATTAACCCCATCGGCGTAGGTGCGGGCTCGCACCAAGGAGCCATCACTGCCGCAAAGTCCCACGGCCCGGCCACCCACCTGATTGAGGCCGTTAACGATGTTTTTGTTGACCCGGCCCACCAGCACCATCTCCACAACGTCCATGGTTTCCGGAGTGGTGACCCGCAAACCGTCACGGAATTCGGGCTCTATTTGAAGGCGATTCAGCCAGTCATTGATCTCCGGACCGCCGCCATGAACCACCACTGGCTGCACCCCCACCGAGGCCAGCAGCACCACATCGCGGTAGACAGCGTCGCGAAGCTCCGCTTGCACCATCGCCGCGCCGCCGTACTTGACCACCACCCTGCGGCCCGCAAAGCGTTGGATGTATGGAAGGGCCTCACTTAGGACCGACACCCTCAGGGTGTCCTGGCTGCTGATCAAGGTTTCGCTTGCCGATGGGGCAGATGGATTAAGCGGTCTTAGCTAGCGCTGGGCTCGGGCACCAGAGCGAGGCTGAATTCATCGCGGCGCTCTGGCTTGATGTCGGCAATCAAACCGGTGCCAAAGAAGCGGCCAAGCCGATCAGCGCGGGCCTGCCAGCGATCTAGGGGCACCCCTTCGCAGCGAAAGCGCAGGCGCAAGCCATAGCGGCCATCGCAGTCGAGCTCCTCAACACTCAGCAGCTGGGGCGGAGCGTCCTCGTCCCAGAGCTTGAGCACCTCCAGAGAGCTCTCCAGATGGGCTTTCTGTCCGTAGCGCCAGCGATCTACATCGGCCAGCAGCTTGCGCAGGGGCTCGCTCTCCGGCAGGTCCCGCAATTGCTTGAAACGGGAGGCCGGCGTTAGTCGCTTAGGTGGAGGCAGCTCAGAGGATTTCAAGGCCAACCCACCCAACAGGATCGGAATGCCGTAGAAAATCGTGGGCAGGCTGAGATTGGGGATATCGGTGGCGTAGGCGATCGTGCCGATCACCGTGAGCACAGCCCCCGCGATGGTCACGAGGCTGCCTGGTGAGAGAAGTGCTTGCATACAGCCATCTTCCTTTATGCCCATGGCGGATGCGACCACCAGCCGGCCCAGCGAAACCGGCACCGCCGAACTGATCAGCAACCTCAAGAGCGACCGGCTTTGGTTATTGCGCCAAATTGATGCGGGTCGTTGGCCCCAATGGCGCCTGGATCTAGCAGCCTTGGAGCGGGAGCTGGGCCAGCTGCTCGATCAGTTGAGCGACTCCGATTCCAGCGCCGACGCCTAGCTCTAAACGGGATCAATCCCGCATCAAAAAGGGATGTCGTCGTCGTCAGGGAGATCAGGCACCAGCGGGGAGGTATTCCAGGTTGGGGGCTGGGCACCCGCCGGCGCGGCTGGAGCCGGGGTGGAAGGGGGAGCCGCTGTTGGGGCACGGCGCTGGGGCGCAGGCGCAGTAGCGGCAGCTGGATTGACAGCAGGACTGCTGGTGGCGCCAGGACCCATGCCGTGCAGCCGGGCCAGGGTGAATTCAGCGCGCTTTTCCTTGACGCCGTCCTGACGGGTGACGGTATTCATACGCAGCCGGCCCTCGAGCATCAGCCGCTGGCCAACCTGCACCCGGTTCTGGAGCTCTTGGGCCAAATTGCCCCAGCCGACCACCTTCAATTGACCCGGGGGATCATCAGGACGCAGGCCGTCTATCTGGACCGCCATCTCCGCCACCGGCGTCTGATTGTCCTGGGTGTATCGCACCTGGGGCGCTTCCAGCACCTCAACCTCGAGCAGACAGTGATTCACTCCCCGGCAACCATTGGTGGCCCCCATCCTGATGCACGGACCTGAGATTCAGCAGACCTCGCCCCGTCTGTGGCTGATCGGCGGCACCGGCGAAGGCCCCGTAGTGGCGGAGCGGCTGCTGCAGCGCGGCTGGCACCTAACCGTGAGCGTTGTTGGTGCAACAGCGGCCCTGGCCTATCGCCCCCATCCGGGGCTAACCCTGCGCGTCGGCGCCATCGATGGCGAGCAGGGGGTATGGGCAGAACTGGCCGCCGCCGAATCGGTGGGTTGGCCCTATGCGGTGGTGGTGGATGCCAGCCATCCCTTCGCCTGTCTGGTGAGTCGCCAGCTGGCCGCCGTGTGCAAGCAGCGCCGCCAACGGCTGATACGGCTGCTGCGCCCCACCCTGCCTGGAGCGGCAACGATCTTGCCGAGCCTGGAGACGCTGCGTAGTCGCTCGCTGCAGGGCCACCGCCTCCTATTGGCAATAGGTGCCCGCCAACTAAAACAGGCGCTGGCCTGCAGCCCCGGCGCCCGTCACTTCGCCCGGCTGCTGCCCAGCCCAAGGGCCCTACAGCTGGCCATGGCGGCTGGCTTGGCGGCCGATCAGGTCGCCTGCCTCCGCCCAGGCTCGGAGCTGGAGGTAGAGCGATCCCTGATTCGCCGCTGGCGCATCACCATGGTGTTGGCACGCCAGTCGGGCGGAGCTACCGAACAGCTCTGGAGGCAGCTCTGCGCTGGCCCCGGCCCCGAATTGTTGCTGATCGGCAGGCCAGCAGAGCCAGCCGGAGTAGAAGCCTTAAGCCAAACTTGCCTATTGGAGGCACTGGTGCTGCCGCAGTGAGGCTCAGCCCAGGTGCTCGGCTACTAGCTGCTTGAGCGAGCCCTGGGGCCGGGGCCCCAGCTGGGTCACGACCTGACCAGCGCAGAGGGAACCCAGCCGTCCACATTCGTCGACGGGCTGGCCCTGGGTGTAGGCGTGCAGGAAGCCAGCGGCGTAGAGATCACCCGCCCCTGTGGTGTCCAGCAAGGGACCGAGCTGGAAGGGGGCGACGCTGTGGGTGCCGGCGCCATTGAGGATTACCGATCCCTGCTCGCTGCGGGTGAGGGCTGCCAGCTTGCAGCGGCCCCGCACCTGGTCGGCAGCCTCTTCAAAACTATTGGCCTTGTAGAGGGCCGTGATCTCCATTTCGTTGGCAAACAGGATGTCGACGTGGCCGTCCACTAGCTCCTGGAAGCTTTCGCGGTGACGCTCGACGCAAAAAGCATCCGACAGGCTCAAAGCCACCTCGCCCCCATGGGCGCGGGCCACCTCGGCCGCAGTGATGAAAGCCGCCTTGGCCTCGTCGCTGTCCCAGAGGTAACCCTCTAGGTAGAGCACCTTGGCTTGGGCAACCATGTCAAGGTCGAGGTCGGCTGGATCCAGCCCCACCGAAGCGCCCAAGTATGTGCACATGGTGCGCTGGGCATCCGGAGTCACCAGGATCAGGCAACGGGCCGTGGAGGGCCCCTCCGTGGCCGCAGGGGTATCAAAGCGAGCACCAACCGAACGGATGTCGTGGGTAAAGATCCCCCCCAGCTGATCGTTGCGCACCCGACCGATAAAGCCCGCCCTGCCGCCCAGTTGGGCAACCCCGGCCAGGGTGTTGGCAGCGGAGCCACCAGAGGTTTCAAGGCCCGGTCCAACGCTGGCGTAGAGGCGCTCGGCTTGGGCTTCGTCCACTAGGGCCATGGTGCCCTTGGTGAGTTCGAAGTTGTCGATCAGGTCGTCGTTGGCTTGCACCAGCACGTCAACGATGGCGTTGCCAATGCCGACGACGTCGTAGGTCTTTTCCATGGGATCCATTAGGTACTCAGCAGGGCCCGCTTGGGACCGTGAATGGGGTCTTCCACAACGATCGTCTGATCGCGGTTAGCGCCAAGGGAAACTATGGCGATTGGTACCTCCATTAGATCGGCAAGAAAGCGCAAATAGCTCATCGCCGTTGGAGGTAATTCCTCCAGGCTGCGGCAATCTGCAGTAGAGGTTTGCCAACCCGGCAAGGTTTCAAAAATCGGCTGGCAGCGGGCGAAATCCTCAGAACTGCTGGGGAAATATTCGATGCGCTCGCCGTCGAGTTCGTAGGCAACACACACCTGGATTTCATCGAGCTCATCAAGCACATCGAGCTTGGTGATGGCCAGACAATCGAGGCCGTTCACCTCCACCGCATAGCGACCGATCACCCCGTCAAACCAACCGCAACGGCGGCGGCGGCCTGTGGTGGTACCAAACTCACCGCCCCGATCACAGAGGTGATCGTTGAGGCTGCCCTGGAGCTCGGTGGGGAAGGGACCCTCTCCTACCCGGGTCGTGTATGCCTTGGCTACCCCGATCACCCGATCGATCAAGGTGGGGCCCACCCCTGCTCCGATGCAGGCACCGCCACTTACCGGGTTTGAAGAGGTGACATAGGGATAGGTGCCGTGGTCAAGATCCAGCAGGGTGCCCTGGGCTCCCTCAAACAGGATGTTTTGGCGGGCCCGCGCAGCGCTGTGGATAGTGCGGGTGCAATCGACCACATGGGGCGCTAGCCGCTTGCCATAGCCGACGTATTCGGCCACAACCGTCTCGAAATCCAACGGCTCAAGGCCGTAGAGCTTCTCGAGGATTTCGTTCTTTTCGGCAAGGGGGCCCGCGAGGCGATCCCGTAACCGATCCCCGTCAAGAATGTCCAGGATTCGGATGCCATTGCGCTCCGATTTATCTGCGTAGGTGGGACCGATGCCCCGGCCAGTGGTGCCGATGCGGCGATCGCCGCGGCGCTGTTCCATCGCCTGATCCAACAGGCGGTGGTAAGGCATGGTGACGTGGGCCGTAGAAGCCAGCTTCAAGCCACTGATGTCGATGCTGTAGGTGGCGAGCATGTCGAGCTCCCCCAGCATCACCTTGGGGTCGACCACCGTGCCGGAGCCGATCAAGCAAATCGTGTCGGGGTAAAGGATCCCGGAGGGGATCAGGTGCAGTTTCAGCACCTTGTCGTCCACGACGATGGTGTGGCCGGCGTTCACCCCGCCTTGATACCGCACCACAACGTCGGCTGAGCGGCTGAGAAGATCCGTGATCTTGCCCTTCCCCTCGTCACCCCACTGCGCACCGATGACGACAACGTTGGCCAAGGACACAGCGGCCCGGAGCCGCTTCTGAGCACAATCCGAGAGCTTCTCAGATCGTGGGGTCTTTCGTCAAAGATGGTTGGCTTGGATCAGGGCCTTAGGCGCCGCGAGTCGCGTTGGTTTCAGCCTTCTTGAGTTCCTTGGCGATCCGCTCCTTAAGCGCCTCCGGCAGCGGGCGATTGGGATAATTGGTGTAGTGGCCAGCCATGGAGTTGATCGCCGTCTGCATGGTAGTGAAAGAGCCCAAGCCGTTCACCGAGCTGCGGGGGCGGTAGCGGGCCACGTAGCCATTGCTCAGGCTGCGAGCTTCGATCTCGGCCTCAGCGCGGGCAGGATCGTCGGCCCCTAGGGCGATGGTGCTCAGCAGGCTGTCGGCCACCGCCACAGTGTCCTCGATGTAATTACCAGAAAGACCGGTATTTGCAGAGCTACAGGCAGTTAGAGCAAGGCTGAGGCAGAGCACTAGGGCTACGGCCAAGCGTGAAAAAAGCTGCTTCAGCCGCTGGCGGAAGGAGGGAAGCACAGCGGCCATGGGAGAAATGCGAATCCCCCCATCCTAGAAGCCGCCTCAGGGGCCCTTTACGCAGGCAGGCCCATGCGCTGGCTTACCAAGCAGGGCAGCAGGGTCTCAAGCAGCTCAATGGCCGGCAGATCGCGCTTGCTGCAGCTGGAGCGCTCCACCAACTCCACCAGACCATCAGCCGCTCCGCGACCCACCACTACCCGCCAGGGAATACCAATCAGATCGGCATCCTTAAACTTCACTCCAGCCCGCTCACTGCGGTCATCCAGCAATACATCTACACCTGCTTCCTGGAGACGCAGATAGAGCTGCTCAGCCAAGCCGCTCTGCTTGGCTTCGGCCCAATTGGCCGCCACCACGATCACTTCGAAGGGCGCAATCGATACGGGCCAGCAGATGCCATTGCCATCGTGATGTTGCTCAACAGCCGCCTGGGCCAACCGGGAGACACCGATGCCGTAACAGCCCATCCACAGGGCTTCTTCCGAGCCAGCCTCATTGGTGAAACGGGCCTCAAGGGCCTCTGAATACTTGCGGCCCAGCTGGAAAATGTGTCCCACCTCAATGCCCCGACTGGCCTGGAGCTGCTGGGAGGGGTCGTGTTGGCAGCGATCACCTGGTTGGGCGGCCCGCAGATCAAGGCTCTCAGGGCAGGGGCAGAGGGAGCCCCAAGCCGCGCCTACTAGGTGGATATCGGTGCTGTTGGCACCACACACAAAGGAACTGAGCTCAGCAGCTGTTCTGTCAGCTAGTCGCAAGAAGTGCTTGCTCCAGTGACTGGAATTGCTCAGCAGCCCATCGGCTAAGTGGGGACCCATAAAGCCAAAGGGCAAGGGCAGCAGCCCTTCGCTGGCCGCGGCCTCCCTAGTAATTGGGGAAATGTCCAATAGCGCTCCATGCTCCGCTGAGCAGCGGGCCGTTACTGCATTGGCCAGCTTGACTTCGTTGAGTTGTTGATCGCCCCGCAGGCTCACCAGCAGGGGCTGGCCGCTTTGATCTTCAAAGCGGGCTAGCAACATCAACACCTTTACGGTCTGACAGGGCTCAATGCCATGGCCGGCGCAGAGATCTTCGATGCTGCTTTGTCCAGGGGTGGCAAAAGGTTCACCCTTACCGCCAGCCCGCGGTCCCCCCGGTAGGGAAATTGGGTCAGCGGCTAACGAAACAGCCCGCTCCTGGTTGGCGGCGTAGGCCCCATCGGAACTGGCCAAAATCAAATCCTCACCTGCCTCAGCCGTAACCATGAATTCCTGGCTGGCCGAGCCACCAATCGCACCGCTGTCTGCCTCCACCGCGACAGCTCGCAAACCACAACGGGCAAAGATGCGTCTGTAGGCGCCATCCATAGCGGCGTAGGTTTGCCGCAAGGACTCCTCATTGGCATGGAAGGAGTAAGCATCTTTCATGATGAATTCGCGACCACGCATTAAGCCGAAGCGGGGACGAATCTCATCGCGAAATTTGCTCTGTATCTGATATAAATTGACGGGCAACTGCCTGTAAGAACGCAACAGATCGGTGGCCAGATATGTGATCACCTCCTCATGGGTAGGCCCCAGCCCCAACTCACGCCCCTGGCGATCCTCCAGGTGGAACATGATTCCCTCCCCTGCGGTGTAGCCGGCCCAACGGCCGCTGCGCTGCCACAACTCCGCCGGCTGAAGTTGGGGCAACAGGGTTTCGAGGGCTCCGGTGCCGTCCATCTCCTCACGCACCACCCGGGAAACCTTCTGGAGCACCCGCCACATCAAGGGGAGATAGGCGTAGATGCCCGAGGCAACCCGGCGGATGTAGCCGGCGCGAAGCAGCAGCTTGTGAGAGGGAATCTCAGCCTCCGACGGATCGTCGCGGAGCGTCACCAGCATCAGGCGGGAGACGCGCATGGCAGGAGCTTTCGATGAGGGCGGAACCTATCACCGACACCCTGCCAGGGGAGCCGGTATGGGGGTGACCACCGCTGCTGATTACCTGCAAAACCCCTGCTATGGTCTCGATCTGATCCCGTTAGTCCAAAAGCCGTCTCATGCCACCCCAGCCCAGTTCTGCAAATGGATTGGGGGCAATCGGGCTACCTGCTGGACTTGTTGTCCAGGCCGAACCCGCAGATGCTGGATCCGCCGAGATCGCTGAAGGCCTAATCGGTATTGATGAGGTCCAAAGGGCTCTCAACCGTTCTCGGGCGTCTGTATACCGCTATACAAATACTGATCCCCGCAACCTCAATCCGCCTTTCAACCCGCGCAAGTTGAATCCGGAATACCGCAGCGATCAAAAGGATCCGCTGATGTTCCACCCCAACGAGGTGGCCCGTTTTGCCCGCGACGTGCTGCGGATCAAGGAAGTAACGGTTGAGGTACTCAACTCACCCTCCACTGCCACCCAACAATTGTTGGGTTCGATCCTCGAAGAACTGCGATCCATCCGATTGCGCTTAGACCATCTCGATGGTCGCCCTACAGACCTGAGTGCCCGCCGTGATCAACACGATCAAGGCTCCCGCCCTGCCGCCTAAAATATTTGCCTTACTAGTTGACCGGTCTTGCAAGTTGCACGGTTCAGTCTTGCTAGTTGCACGAGTCAATAATTGTTCAATCCCCAATTTCTGAGCCACAGTGCCAGAATTGAAGAAGTCCCTTTGATTTTCTGAGTGGAATCGGTGCCTTATGCGCCCTTTCCCATTGCTATGGATTCAGTTCCCCGAGATTCCCAACCCTCTTCCATCCCCTATCTAGCCGAAGCGACCGCGCCAGAACGCGATCTTGATGAGCAGGGTGAAGATCCATTCAGTACGGGCCCCCAAGCCCTTTCAGGCCTGCTGGGAAGCCTGATCGCCCTGGCCACGGCGGTGGTGCCGCTAGCCATGGTTGTCGCTGGAAGACCCTTCAGCTATTCGGCCCCGAGCTTCGAGGGCTCAGGGGCGGCGCTGCAGCAGAAAGCCCTCATAGCCGAGAGCCTGAAAAATCCTGGCCGGATCTCCAAAGCCAGCCGCGTTGACGAGAGCCGTTAGCCGCGCTTCCCCAATCGGGTGGAGGCCTTGGGTAAGAGGAGCGAGATCGTGAGGATCAGCGTTGAGGCCACTAGCCCGTTGGAAACCCATCCAGGCTGCCTCCACCTGGCTTTGCAGGGTTGATCGCTCCGGCGCCATCAAATCAACCAGCACGAGTTGGCCACCAGGCTCAAGGCTGCGGGCAAGGGCCGTAAGGAATGCAAGCTTGCTGCCATCGTCTGGCAAGGACTGCAAAACCAGCACGGAAAGGGCGCCAGCAAAACATCCGTCGGCGTTGAGGTCCTCGACCGTGGTTTGACGCCAGCTGATCGACTCGACACCCAGTCGCTGTTGGGAAGCGGCGAGCATCTCAGCGGAGGGATCGATTGCGGTGAGCTGCCAGTCCGGGCGCTGGGCCCTTGCCTCCACCAGCTCTGCTCCGGTGCCGCAGCCCGCCACCAACACAGCTGCACCAGAGCTGCTGGCCCGGGGCGAGGCAGCGAGCAAAGCAACCGCCAGGCGAGCCAGGCTGGCGTATCCCGGAATCAGCTGCTGGACTATCAGGTCATAACCAAGAGGCAGGTCATAACCAAGAGGCAGGTCGTAACCGAGGGGCGTTGACACAACTCGCTCGCGAAGGTTCCGATGCTAGGCATTGGGACGGGCGTGACCTAAGTTGGGCGGCGCCCATTCCCCCAGCCCGACCGTGCCCACCATCCGTTTTGAACAGGAAGGCCAGACGGTCGGTTGCATCGAAGGTGCCAACCTCCGCAAGGCAGCCCTGGATGCGGGCATCAACCCTTACAAAGGGCTCAACAACGTCAACAACTGCGGTGGCATAGGCCAGTGCGGCACCTGCGTTATGGAGGTGATCGAGGGCATGCAAAACCTTTCCCCCCGCAGCGATGTCGAGGAGGTTTACCTCTCTGATCGCCCAGCCAATTTCCGCCTCAGCTGCCGCACCAGCGTCAACGGCGACGTCACCGTGCGCACCAAACCGACCAACGCCGTTGGCCAGGGTTCAAATAGCCTGGTGGGCGCCCTCAAGTCCCTAATCGGCATCAAATAAGCGGCCGGTACCCCAATCCGTAGCTCCGGATGAAGCTTTATAGCTATCCCCGTTGCAGTACCTGCCGCAAGGCAATCGCCTGGCTGACAGCCCGTCACCTAGCTGCCGAAACGCTGGACATCACCGAGCAGCCGCCCAGCCTCGCCGAACTTGAGCAGGCCTTGGCCCAGCTTGGCAGGCAGCGCCTGTTCAATACCAGCGGGCAGAGCTACCGGGCCTTGGGAGCCGCTGCGGTCCAGGCCATGGACGATCAGGCGGCTCTAGCAGCGCTGGCCGCGGACGGCAAATTGATAAAGCGGCCTTTTCTGGTCGCAAACGACGGACGCATCCTCACCGGCTTCAAGGAGCCGGAGTGGCTGGATCTTCTTGGCTAGCGGGGCCAGGGGCGGTCATCAACTGGTCGAGCTCCTGGATCAGGGCTTCGATTCCGGCCCTGTTGATCTGGCTGAGATAGGTGCCCTTGGCACCGTCTATCAAGGTGCACAGCAGCTCCTGGGAGCGCTCCAGGGCCGAGCCGCTCTCGAGTGCCGCGGCCAGCTCCTCCCAGAACCTGTCGATGAACCGCTGCAGCAAATCGAGCTGAACGTCATCGCGGCGGGAAAGCTGGTTGCCAGTGCTGCGGGAAAGCTCAAGGAGGCTGTCGACCATGCCGCTAGCTAGTTGGCGACTGATGCCGGTCTCGACCTGGAGCAGCGGTTGCAACTGGCGTAGCGGTGCTGGCACCACGGTGCGCTCGAGGCTCTGACGCAGGCTGTATCCCAGCAAACCCTGCAGCTCCGGCGCAAGCTTCGGTGCCACCCGGCTCAGCAGCAGCGGCGCCCAGATCCTCACCAGCTCCACCAGCGCCCGCTCGTCGCTGCTGCTGGCCACGCTCTGATGGCTGCGCAGGGCTCGCAACCGCTGGGGCCAGCGCCGAGAACGAATCAAACCCTGGGTACCATCGAGGATCTGCAGCGACAGCACTTCAAACAGCTCCACCGCCAGTAGCGCCACCACCCCCCGGCTCACCACGGCCCGCAGCGGCTCAAAATTGACCAAGCCGGAGGTCTGCAGGCGCTCAAGCACCGGTACCAGCCGCAGCCAGCGCCAGAAGGGCAGCAGCAGGGGCAGGTCGCTCCAACGGCGCAACAGGGCATCACCCCAGCTGAGGCCCGGTAGCCGGCGCCGCAGCCGGATCAGCCGCAACAAGATGTCTAAAACAAAGACGCTCTGAAACAGCAGCAGGTCGATGCGCCAGAAGTGGTCTGTGGGTCGGCCGTTTTCATCGATCGATCGCCAGTAGTTGGTGGCCACCAGCGGCAGCACCTGGTCGTTCCAGAAGCGCCGCTCCTGGCTCCAGCCGCTGGTCCGTATCCGCTCTGGATTCAGCAACAGGCTGGAGGCCTGTCGAGCGGAATCCCGGTCTGCCCGCTGCCGCAAGCGATTTTTGATTTTCTCCAGGGTTCCCGAGGCCTCAGAAGCGAGAAATGGATTGCTATCGATCAGCTGGGCCGTGAGTTGGGCCTGACGATTCAGCAGGAGCACCTGGCGGGGCTGCGGTGCCTGGCCGGCCGGCAGGGTTAGCAGGGCCGCATCGAGTTGGCGAAATTGCTCCAGGTAGGCCTGGGTCTCCCGGTGGGGCTCAATCCCCTTGATCGGATCCACCAGGGGGGTGACATCCGGGATCACGGTGAGGGGCACCACTAGGGGCACCGAGGGGATCGGGTAGAGGTTGCGCTGCAGCCAGAAGGTGCGCAGCGGCACGTAGGTGATGTCGAACGCCACCCACAGCAGGTTGACGCTGGCCCACACCGCCACAAAGCGGTCCCAACCCAGCATCCAGCGGCCTACAGGCTCAGCCGCTGCCGACTTGGTGCGATCTTGCCAGCGAGGGGACGCCATGGGCTTTGGCGGGGTGGTTGTTGTGCCTAATCTGCCCTGTCTGGTTCGGTGAACCTGTACAAAGGAGATATGCTGTCTTGAGCCCTTCCAACAATCCAGAGAGTGGTCAGGTTGTCAATGAGGAGGGCGGCAGTCCCAGCCCCTCCCTGATCCAGCCCGAACAGGCACCCCAAGAGAGCCCCTGGGCCTTCTGGCGCAGCGTCCTGATCACCTTGGCTGTGGCTCTAGGTATTCGCCAGTTTCTGGTGGAAGCCCGCTACATCCCCTCGGGTTCGATGCTGCCAGGGCTGCAGCTTCAGGACCGCCTACTTGTGGAAAAGCTGAGCTATCGCCAGCGCTCGCCGCGGCGCGGTGAGATTGTCGTATTCCATTCGCCCCACCGCTTTGACCCGGTGCTGGCAGCTGGATCAAGCTCCAATCCCCTGCGTTGCCTGCTGGTGAATCTGCCGCTCCTGGGCAGCCTGCCCGGGGTTGCCAACCCTGCCTGCGACGCCTACATCAAGAGAGTTGTAGCCCTGCCCGGTGAGAGGGTTGTGGTGGATCCAAGGGGACACGTATTCATCGATGGCCAGCGGCTGGCCGAGCCCTACGTTCAAGGCGATTGCCCCGTAGATAGCCAGGGCATGGGTCCATGCCGAACCTTGAATGCCGTCGTTCCAGCTGGCCACGTGCTCACCCTGGGCGACAATCGGGCCAATAGCTGGGATGGCCGCTTCTGGCCTGGGGGAGCGTTCCTGCCCGAAAGCGAAATCATCGGTCGGGCCTTCTGGCGCTTTTACCCCTTCAACCAAACCGGTGCCCTTGGAGTCACAAGCTCCAGTGATCTGCCGGCTGCAGGCCAGTAGCCCGCACAGCTCCGCATACCGACTGGCCCAAGCGAGGCTGGTTGGCTGCCATCGACAAGGATTCACCCCGCTCCCAGCTCCAGGGGTGCTGGGGGTCAAACAGCAGCCAGCGGCGAGTTCCCTGGCTTAATTGCTCGGGGGGCAGTCCCAGCAACTCGGAGCCTCCCCAGCTCAGGGCCTGCCAGAGCAGCTCCACGCTCCAGCCGCGGCCCTCCACCAGCTCTTGCCACAAGAGCGGCAACACAAGCCCATGGCGGGCGCCATGGCCGGCCACTCCGGCCCGCCGTTGATCCAGGGGGAGCAGCTGCTCTTCCGCATCAAGCGGCAGATGGTGCACGGCCACGGCGGTAAGCAGTCGCTGCTCTAGGCCAGCGAGCAAGCCCAGGCGATCAGCGGGAGTTCCCAAACTGGGCCGCAGCCGCCAGCCCTCCTCGGTGGGGTGGAGATTGCCGCTATCAGCTAGTAGGTGCCACCAGCTGACGCTGGCCAGGGGCCGAGTGGGCGCCTGGGCCAATAGATCCACCCCAGCGGCTGTGGATAGGTTCATCAGCCGCATAGCCACAGGCGAACGAGCCTGAGCAAGGCTGAGCAGGCTCTGCAGCGGCAGGGTTTCGCTGAGCTCCGGATCAAGGGGCCAGCCCGCCCTCAGAGCATCAACCCCCTCGCGCACGAAGCCACCGCAGCTAAGGCCGGCATCGCGCGGGGCCACCAGCACGGGCCGGCTGCCCATCTCCCCCAGCAGCAGGCCCCGCTCCAGCAAAGCCAACGGTGGCTGCTGTTCAGCGCAGGCCAAACCAATGGCACCGGCAGCGATTTGATCGGCATGGGGGGCCAGCTCCTGATCGGCACCATCCAGGCTGAAACTGCCCCACAGCAGTAATTGCATCGGCTCAGCCCACCCCAGGCCAAGCCGCTCCGGTCGATCGCGCCAGGGAGTAGCCCAGGGCAGCAGGGCCACGGTGCCGTAGCCGCCAGCAGCAGCGGCGGCCGCCAAGCTGGCCAGATCTTCCGCTCGCCCGCCGCAAGGTTGCTCCAGCACGCTGTGGGGGTCAACCAGCACTGGGGCCAGTAGCCAGGAACGGGCGTCGGTGGGGCTGAGGCCAAGGGCCTGGGCCCGCTGGCTAGCGCCTTCGCCCCAGAGGAGCAGCTCGCCACCGCTATCGATCAGGGCATCTGAGCTAGTGATCGGCTGACCAGGACCGGTGAGTAGCTGAACCTGGTGAAGCCAGAGGGGGAGCGTCAAAACTCAGAGAGCACCGGCGGCGGTGCGATCCAACACGCCTCCAAGATGCGAGGTGAGGTTCATGGCGGCTACCACAGGACGGCCAGCTGGACCCTCGGGGTAATCAATCACCGTGACACCGCCATTGCCCTGCTTGATGGCCCAGATGTCGGCGGGTTGCAGGCCCAGCAGCCCGCACAGGATGGTCTTGTTGACCGCGTCGTGGGCCACCACAAGGGCCGTTTCATCGGTGCGGAGGCTGGCAGCTATGCGAGCCCAGGTCATTAAAGAGCGGTCCCAAACCTCCTGGAGAGTCTCCCCCTCAGGCATCTGAACTGTGTGTGGTGCCCGCTTCCAATCGGCCAGCAGCTCGGGCCAACCTGCGGCGATCTCCTGCTCCAAGCGGCCCTCCCAGAGGCCGTGGCCGATCTCCACCAGGCCAGTGCTGCTGGTGAGGGGCACACCAGGATGGCTAGAGAGGATTGCCTCGGCGGTCTGGCGCGGCCTGGCCATGCAGCTGGTGTAAGCGCGATCGATGCTCACCGGGGCGAGAAAGTTGCCAGCGGCCTCGGCCTGGGAGCGTCCGTTGGCATTGAGGGGAATGTCGATCTGGCCCTGAAAGCGACCCTCTCGGTTCCAGTCGGTTTCGCCGTGACGCACCAACAGCAGTCGGGCGCCTGAAGCTTTAGGGGGCAGGGGCTCACCAAGGTGGGCCACCCCATTGAGCGACTCCACCTGGACGCCGCCCTTGCTGACATTGAGCACAGAGATGGAACAGTTATCGACCCGCAGCCGGCGGAAGCCGCTGAGGGGCAGCTCCAGCAGGGCTAGTAATAGGCAACGCAAGATGGCGTTATGGGCCACCACGAGCACGGTCTGGGGAGGGGCCTGATCGTCAGCTAGCGCGGCGGCATGGCGATCAAACAGCAAATGGCGGAACTGCTGGGCCTGGGCCATCAGCTCCGGCAAAGGCAGGTAAGAGCTGCCATCAGGGCGCTGCAGCTCAAGCAACTCAGGGGCCTGGCGCCATTGTTGCTCCTGCTCGGGGTAGCGCTCCCGCAACTCCTCTCGCAGCAGACCGCTCCAGGGGGCCAGATCAATTTCCAGCAGCCCTTCCGCCTGTTCGGCAACCAGGTCCTGGCCCTGCTCGGCTAGGAGCAGACGGGCGGTTTCAGCGGCCCGCCGCAAAGGGGAGCAGTAGGCAGCGGCGCAGGTCAAATCACGCAGGGCCGCTCCTGTGGCACAGGCCTGGCTTTGGCCAGTTGCCGTCAGGCTCGACAGGTCGTCGCGGCCCTGGATCCGATGCTCCACATTGAAGCTGCTCAGCCCATGGCGCACCAGCACAATCCGAAGGGGCACGGGCTCGTCGCTGCTTAGATCCCATCGTATGGGAGGGGTGCGGTCCAGAATCCCGAAACCGGTGCGCCCTGGAGGGCCTGCGTTTGAACGCCAGTCCCCCCCCGCAACCCCGCCAGAACGCTGGATGGACCACTGGACTTGCCCTGCTGAGCCTGGTGCTCAGTGGCCTGCTTTGGATCACTGGCCTGGTGGACAGCCTGCAACGCCCATCTGTGGGCAATTCCCTGGAGCTGCGCCAACTGGAGCTGACCGCCCTGGCAGCACCAGCACTGCCGGCTGGCCTGCGCCAAGCCCTCACCGGCGCCAACCCCCTCGAGGCCCTGCGCCTTGATCTGCAGAAACAGTTGGATGGCAATCCCGTGCCGCCAGCACCGCAGCAAGAGCTGCAACTAGCCCTACTGGAGCTTCAGGCCGGCCAGGGAAGTGCGGCACGCCAGCGGTTGCAAGAGCTAAACCAGCAGGTGCCACCTGAGCAGCGCCTGCTGCTCAAGGCCTTGGTCGAACCAGCATCCAGAGCCGCCAGCCGCGACCCAGAGCAAGCGGTACAGGACCAACTACTTAAGGGCTGGGGCCTGTCTCCCCTAAGCAGCCAACTGGTGTGCCAAGCCCTAAGCGATCCCCAAGTTGCTTGTGGAGATCGCGCCGCCCAGCAGGTAGCAGTGCTGCGCCTCCTCGGAACCGCCGTGGTGCCGGTGCTGCTGCTGCTGCTGGGCTCAGCCCTGCTGCTGCGCGAGCTGTGGCTGCGCTGGCGCGGCAAGGCAGCCCCGCCCGCCCCCCTGGTAGGGCCACCCCTCACCCTGGCGGAGGTGACCCTGCTGATCGCTGGCGGGTTCGTGGTGCTGGGCGAGCTGGTGATGCCCCTTGTGCTGGCGCCGCTGCTGCAGGGGCTGCTCAAACCGTTGTCCAGCCAGCCGGCACTGCAACAGGGATTGCTGGTGTTGGGTCTCTATAGCGGCCTGATGGCAGCGCCACTTGTTTTGTTGTGGAGCCAGCTGCGACCCCATGGACCCGGGCCCCAGGGGGGCTGGTTGCAGTGGCACTGGCGGCCGCTGGCCAGTGCGCTTAGCCGAGCTTTGCTGCAGGTGTTGCTGGTGTTGCCGCTGGTAGCCCTGGTGGGATGGCTGCTGGAGCGTTTGGTAGGCGATCCCGGTGGCAGCAATCCCCTGCTTGAGCTCGTGCTCAACAGCGCCAATCCCCTTGCCCTGCTTTGTTTCGCCATCACTGCCCTGGTGCTGGCACCCCTATTTGAAGAAACCCTTTTCCGGGGGGTGCTGCTGCCTGTGCTGGCCCAGCGCTGGGGGGGGCCTGTTGCAGTGGTGGTGAGCGCCCTGCTTTTCGGTATCGCCCACCTCAGCCTGGGAGAACTGCCACCTTTGTTCGTGTTGGGGCTAGGGCTGGGCTGGCTCCGGCTGCAGAGCGGACGGCTCGGGCCCAGTGTGCTTATGCACAGCCTCTGGAATGGCCTCACCTTTGCCAATTTGTTGTTACTTGCTGGCTAAGCGTCTGCCAGCTATTGCTGCCTGGCGCCAAGAATGGTTCAATCGCGCAGTGCATTGCCCTTTCCCTTGGTTGCCTCCCTTTCGCCCCGGCAGGCTCCAGAGAGCAGCGTGACTGCAGGGGCTAAATCAAGTCGCAAGCTGCAGCAACGCACGCTCAAGCTGATCCAGGGTTCTCTCTCAGCCCGCAAACTTGAACGCCGGGCACCTTGGATATCCAACCTGCACCGGGCTACCGATGGCACCCTGGCTGGTCTGGGAATCTGCATGCTTGCCCTCAGTGCCCTAACCCTGCACTGGCAAAACCAATGGGGTGTGAGCTACCAGCAGATGGAGTCGTCCCAAGTGCTGGAGCACAAGCTGCAGGAATCAGCCGCCCTGCTGGAGCAGCACCACCTCGGTGCCGTGAAGCGTCCCGGCTGGCTGGTACCCACCAGCAGCGAAAAACTCATTTACCTGCCGGCTCCGAGCGTGGCCTCAGGTGCATCTGGCTTGCCACTGCTGAGCAGCCTGCCCCTGCGCCAGATCCGGACGGGCTATTGATGGCAATAATTCAATGAACAGCAGCCGTCAGCGTGGTCCGGTTCGGGCTCCTCGCAGCTCCCAGCAACGGGTGGTAGCCATCCAACCAGTGCCCGCTGGACGCCTGCTCGCTGTTTACGGCTTGCTGTGTGCCGGCTTAGTTGGCCTGGCGGGTCGGCTGGCCTGGCTCCAGGTGGTGGATGCCACCAACCTGCAGACCCGGGCCCATGCCATCCAGACCCAAACCACCAAGCCCATCGGCAAGCGACGCACGATCGTCGATCGCAATGGGCGTCTAGTGGCTCTCGATGAGCAGCGCTTCACCCTCTGGGCCCATCCCCGTTATTTCAACTTCCCAGGCGACGACCCCCAGAAGATCCGCACGGCAGATGAGGTGGCCGGCAAGCTGGCTGCCGTTCTCGCCCAGCCCAAGCCAGCACTACTGCAAACCATGGCCGGCCGGCCTAGCGGCGTGAAGCTGCGCACCGACCTCGACCCCGAAACTGCAGAACGGGTAAGGCAACTGGGCATTAGTGGTCTCGATCTGGAGGCCTATCCACACCGCATCTATCCCCAGGGCTCCCTCTTCGCCAACGTGGTGGGCTTTCTCAACCTGGAACGCGTTCCCCAGGCTGGCCTGGAGCAAAGCCGCGACAGTGATCTCAAGCGCCAGGAGACTGCCCTGCAGATGCGCCGCGGCGCTGATGGCACCCCCTTACCAGCGGGCCTAACGGCCGGCTCCCTCTACGGCGACGACCTGCGCCTACAGCTAACCCTTGACGCCCGTTTGCAACAGGTAGCCCTTCAGGCCCTGGCAAAGCAGGTGAAGAAATGGAATGCCAAGCGCGGAGCGGCATTGGTAATGGATGTGCGCAATGGCGAAATGCTGGCGCTGGCTTCCACACCCACTTACGACCCCAATAAGTTCTGGGCTTTCAATCCAGGGCTGTTCCGCGAATGGTCTGTGCAAGACCTCTATGAACCGGGCTCCACCTTCAAGCCGATCAACCTGGCGGTGGCCTTGCAGGAAAAAGCCATTGAGGCAAATGGCCGCGTTGCCGACACCGGCCAACTCAGCATCGGCGGCTGGCCAATCTTCAACCACGACAAACGGGCTAACGGCTTAATCGATTTCCCTACCGTTTTGCAGGTGTCGAGCAACGTAGGCATGGTGAAGGCCATGGCCCAGGTGAAGCGCGATCGCTTCTGGCATTGGCTGCGCACTATGGGGATTGACGAAACCCCCGATACCGACCTGCCTGGGGCGGTGGCCGGCGAGCTTAAGACGCGCAAGGAGTTCACCGGCCATGCGATCGAACCTGCTGTTGCCGCCTTTGGCCAGGGGTTTTCCCTCACCCCGCTGAAGTTGCTGCAACTGCACGCCATGCTTGCCAACGGCGGCCGTCTGGTGAGTCCGCACATCACCCGCGGACTGCGCTCCGGTGATGCCCTAGCCAGCGCACCCGGAGGCAGTGGTCTCCAGTTGCTTGATCCAGGCGTCACCCGCACGGTGATGGCCTGGATGGAATCGGTGGTGGACAACAGCAGCGGCCTGGGTATGAAGATTCCCGGTTACCGCATCGGCGGCAAGACCGGCACCGCCCAGAAGGCTGAACGTGGCGTCTACATCCCAGGGGCCCTGATCACCAGCTTTGTGGGCCATCTGCCCATCGACGATCCCCGCTATGTGGTGCTGGTGGTGGTGGATGAGCCCAAGGGAGGCAATACCTTCGGTTCCACAGTGGCTGCGCCAGTAGCTCGCCAGATCATCGATGCCCTGCTGGTGCTGGAGCGGATCCCCCCTTCCCACCCAAAGGAGCTGCAGAAAGCAGTCGCTAAGCCCCGCGCCTGAGCGCCTGTGGCCGTTCCCTGAAGGAAGGGCATCGCCGCTGGGATAACCCGAAAACACTGGCTAGCGTGATTGCACACCGGGTCGATGCCCCGCCATCAGCCCCCCTCTTCCAGCCAATGGCCAACCTGCTCGATCAACTCGCCGCCATGACCGTGGTGGTGGCCGACACCGGTGACATCGACGCGATCAAGCAGTTCACGCCCCGCGACGCGACCACCAACCCCTCGCTGATCCTGGCGGCAGCCCAGATCCCCACCTACCAGAATCTGATCGATCTCTCCTTGCAGGAGTCGCGCCAGGTGATGGGTGCCGATGCCGGCTCCGATGCGGTGGTTCGCGAAGCCCTCGATGAAATCTGCATCACCTTCGGCAAGGAGATCCTCAAGATCGTGCCGGGGCGTGTTTCCACTGAAGTTGACGCCCGCCTCAGTTTCGACACCGAGGCAACGATCACCAAGGCCCGCAAACTCATAGGCCTTTACAACCAAGCCGGCATCAGCAACGACCGCGTACTTATCAAGGTGGCCTCCACCTGGGAAGGTATCTGCGCAGCTGAACAACTGGAACGGGAAGGTATCCACTGCAACCTCACACTCCTCTTCGGGTTTGCCCAGGCCGTCGCCTGCGCGGAGGCCGGCGTCACCCTGATCTCTCCATTCGTGGGGAGGATCCTCGATTGGTACAAAAAGAGCAGCGGCCGTGACGGCTATCCAGGTCCAGAAGATCCCGGTGTGATCTCCGTAACCCAAATCTTCAACTACTTCAAGACCTACGACTACAAAACGGAGGTGATGGGGGCCAGCTTCCGCAACATTGAAGAGATCATTGAACTGGCCGGTTGCGACCTTCTGACGATTTCGCCGGCGCTGCTTGATCAGCTGCGCCACACCGATGGCGAGCTAGAGCGCAAGCTCAACTCCTTCGACCCCGGCCCCACCGACGCTCAGATCCACCTCGACGAAGATAGTTTCCGTCAGATGCTGGCCGCCGATCCAATGGCCACCGAGAAACTCGATGAGGGCATCCGTGGTTTCTGCAAGGCCATCGAAACCCTCGAGGCCCAGCTAGCCCACCGCCTTGCCGAACTGGAAGGCGCTGCTGCCCTTGTGGGGACCGGCTTGACCCAGGCTTAACCGAGGCAGGCCACACTGGCCATTAAGTACAGAATATTGGCCTAGTGAACGCCCTCGACACCATGCGCGCCTTGGCCAGCAACGGTGAGGTTGTCAAGCTTGAGCCCGGAGAGCTGATTTTTAGCTCTGGAGATGCCGGCGACTGCATGTTTGGCCTACTTGAAGGATCGGTCCAGCTCAGCTGGAACGGCGACCAAGGCCACGAACAGATCAACGCCGGCGATGTATTCGGGGCAGGCGCACTGGTGACGAGTGATCACCGCCGCTATGGCAATGCCAAGGCCCTAACCGACTGCAAGGTGCTGGTGATGAACCGGGAAAAGTTTTTGTTTGCCGTGCAGGAATCGCCGATGTTTGCGATTGAGCTGCTGGGATCAATCGACCAGCGGCTGCGCCAACTCAAGGACTGCACCAAGATCTGAGCCGACCTTCAATTGCGCTGAAACAGCAGTCGCCGGATCACACGCTGGGCGATATCGCCATATCCCATCTCGCCGGAAAGGATCTGGGCGATCCGCTGGGGAGCCGTAGGCCGCTTTATGCCGAGTTGATAGCCAACCCGCGGCACCCGGTAGAACACCTGGGCGATGCGCTTGCCCCAGGCCATCGAGGCGCCCCACCCAGCCCGCATGCGATTGGTGTAGCCCACCAGGGCCTGACTATCACCGGCTAGCCAGGGAATCAGAGCTTCGGCGGCCCGGCAGCCGCTGATCAGGGCAGGCCGTAGCCCCTCGGCCAGGAAGGGGTCGCAGAGGGAGGCGGCATCGCCCACCACCACCAAACCGGCATTGGCACCCTGGCCATGCAAGGGGTGGTGGCCATCCCAGATGCGTAGTCGGCCAGGCTGGCGAACGCCTGCATGCGGCGGCAGGCCGAGGCTGGGCAGCAGCTGGCTGAGCACCGCCTCGGCATTAGCGGGGTCTCGGCCAATGAAGGTGCCCACGCCAATGCTGTAGCCACCCTTGCGGGGGAAGGTCCAGCAAAAACCGTGGCGCACCAGGCCAAATTCAAAGCGGGCGGTGCTCGGGTCTCTCACCTCGCAATCCACCTCCACCGACACTGTTTCGGCGTAGCGTGGCTGGCTTGGACCAAGGCCATGGCGAGCCGCCAACAGGGAGCCTGAACCATCGGCGATGACCACGGCCCGGGCCTTTAGCTGCAGCGCTTTCCCCTCCTGCCCGCGGGCCTGAAGCTGCCAGCAATCGCCTGCCCGCTGCAGGTTTTCCACCGCTACCCCAGTTAGGAAAGTAGCTCCAGCGGTCTGGGCCTGCTCCACCAAATAAGCATCGAGCACGGAGCGGCGCACGATCCAGAAGGGCGAATCACCGGGCAGGACCGCCGTAACCGGGTCGCCCAGGCACCAGGTGAAGCGCACCTGGTCAATCACCGAATCAACGGCAGGGCTGAGATCGAAGGGAAATAGCCCCTGCATCGAGGCCGCCATGCCACCGCCGCAGGGCTTGGATCGGGGGAAGCTGGCTCGCTCTAGCAGCAGCACCTCTAAACCGCCAGCGGCTAGGTGGAAGGCAGCAGCAGCTCCAGCCGCACCAGCGCCGACCACCGCCACATCAGCCACGCCAGCCGGCGAGCTGGTCACACCTTGAGGATGTCAGCTTCCTTAGTAACCAGAAGCTTCTCAAGCTCAGCGATGAATTTATCGGTGAGCTTCTGCACCTTCTCCTGTTCGTCGCGGCTCTGATCTTCGGAGAGATCGCCGTCTTTTTCCTGCTTCTTTACCCTGTCGATGGCGTCACGGCGCACGTTGCGCAGGGCAACCTTGCCCTCCTCGGCGTATTTGGCAGCCAGCTTGCAGAAATCCTTACGGCGCTCTTCAGTGAGGGGTGGGATGTTGATCCTGATCACCTTGCCGTCGTTGTTGCAGGTGAGACCCAGTTCACTCATGGAGATGGCCTTTTCGATCAGGCCCATCGAACCGCCATCAAAGGGCTGGATCTGAATCGTCTGGGAATCGGGGGTGGAGATGGTGGCGAGGGATTTCAGCGGCGTTTCAGCGCCGTAATACTCCACGGAAATCTTGTCGAGCAGGGAGGGGTTGGCTCGACCGGTACGGATGGTGTTGAAGGTGCGTTGGGTCGATTCCAACGACTTGCGCATGCTGGCTTCCAAATCCATGGCTGGCGTCAGGGGTGAATACGGGTACCAATCGGGTCTCCGGCCACGGCTCGGCCGATGTTGCCGGGGCCGAACAGGTCAAACACCACGATTGGGATGGAGTTGTCCTTGCAGAGGGCAATGGCTGTGCCGTCCATCACCTCCAGCTCGGAGCTGAGCACCTCCAGGAAGGAGAGACTCTCGAAGCGCACCGCATCGGCGTGCTTATTGGGGTCTTTGTTGTAGACCCCATCCACTTTGGTGGCCTTGAACACCACATCGGCGCCGATTTCAGCAGCCCGTAGGGCGGCGGTGGTGTCGGTGGTGAAAAAGGGATTGCCGGTGCCAGCAGCGAAGATCACCACCCGGCCCTTTTCCATGTGGCGGATCGCCTTACGGCGGATGTAGGGCTCGGCCACCTCCTGCATCGAGATGGCGCTCTGCACCCGGGTTGGCACACCGGCCCGCTCCAGGCCGTCCTGAAGGGTGATGGCATTCATCACCGTGGCCAGCATGCCGACGTAGTCCGCGGTGGCCCGATCCATGCCAGCGGCCGATCCCTTCAGGCCGCGGAAGATGTTGCCCCCGCCCACCACGATCGCCAACTGGGTGCCACCGGCAACGCAGGCAGCCACATCGGAAGCAATCGACTGCACGATCTCAGGATCGATGCCATAGCCCTGCTCACCCATCAGCGCTTCGCCGCTGAGCTTGAGGAGAACGCGCTTGAAGCCCATTGATACCCCTGATCTGCCGGAGCCTAGCAACGGCCTTGCGAATTAACCTGCCGCCGCGGCCAGGTTCAGAACTCAATTCCCCGTTGAGCCTTGACCCCTTGCTCCCTGAAGGGGTGGCGCACCAGCTTCATTTCGGTTACCAGGTCGGCCCGCTCCAGCAGCTGCGGCGGCGCGCCCCTGCCCGTCAGGGCAACGTGAGTGAGCTCTGGCCGCAGGTCCAGTCCGGCAAGCACCTGTTCAATCCCCAGGTAACCCAGCTTGAGGGCGACGTTTACCTCGTCGAGCACCACCAGCTTGCGACTGGCATCCGCGAGGTAGACCAACGACTGCTCCCAGGCCTGCTGCACCAGCTGCCGATCACGATCCCGGTCTTGGGTTTCCCAGGTGAAGCCTTCGCCCAGGGCGTGCCAGTGCAGTGCCTCCCCAAACAGCTCCAGGGCTTTTGCCTCCCCGGGCTGCCAGCCCCCTTTGATGAACTGCACCACCGCCACCTGGTCGCCATGACCCAGGGTGCGCAGCGCCAGGCCAAGGGCCGCCGTGGTTTTGCCCTTGCCATCGCCGGTGAACACCAGCACCAGGCCCTTTTCCAAGTTGCGCTCACCAACCCGTTGTTGCTGCACCTCCTTGCGACGGGCCATGCGGCGGCGATAGCCGTCCTGATCTGCTTCTGGCGCCAGATCACCGCCGGGACCCAGCTCCGCCGCTGCCGCATCAAGGCTTGAGGCTTGGTCGCTGGAGTGCTGATTCATGGGGTTAGCAAAGCGGTGACACCACTGTGGCGGTGACGGGCTAAGGCCGCATCCACCGCCTGCTGCTGGTCTCGCCGGGTGATCCAGTGGTGATAGGTGCGGGTATGAATAGCCACCGAGTGGCCCATCATCCGGGCCGCGACCGTGTCCGGCAGGCCGATATGAATGGTTCGCACCGCCCAGGCATGGCGCAGGTCGTAGGGGGTGATCGGCAACTCGTAGCGGCGAAACTGCTCAGCTACCCGGCGGCCCACCTGCTGCAGGGTCGTCTGGCGCAGGTCGGTTGCCACCTCTGGCAGGGGCGGCTGGGAACCCCCCAGCTGCTCCAAGCCGAAATGCTCCACCCAATCGGGCTGGAACGGCCACACCTGATGTTCACCGGTCTTGGAGGTGGGCAGCACCCGAATCACCCGGTCACCACCTGGGGCAAGGGCCGAAAGATCACAGAAGAACACCTCGTGATTGCGCAAGCCGTAGGTGGCCATCAAGCCGTAAGCCAGGCGCCAGGCAGGATTGGGGATCTGCTCGGCCCACAACAAAATCTGAGGATCACCCGGAAGCCGCCGGAACTGGGCCGCATGTAGGCCATAACCAGCAGCCCTCTCACTCCAGTTATCGGGCAGGTCGAGCTCAAAGTGGCGAGCCAGGGCGGCCAGGGCGGTGCCGCACTGCTGGCGGCTGCGACTGCTGGCGGCGTAGCTCTCTAGCGCCATTTCGAGTAGGGGCAGACCCAAGGGCAGGTCGCGCTCGGCCGCAACGGCCGCCAGGCGCCTCAGGTAGGGCAGGTAGGCGCTGCTCCAGGTGGTGCGACAACCGGCAGGGTTGCGGCGGCGGCGGGGATCGGCAAAAAATGCTGCCTCAAAAGCTGCCAACCCCAGCAAATCGTCCGCGGCGGGCTGAGTAGCTGCCGGCAACCATGAAGTTGAGGGTGAAGGTGAAGGTGGCTGAGCTTGTTGAACCCCCCAGGCACTCCATGCGAAGCGCCCTTGCTGCAGCTGACGCAACACCTCTTTAAGCCGCTCCCTAGCCAGCTCAAGACCAGCAGTATCGGCAGGCAGCCCGAGGCTGATGCGCTGCACAGGGTGGCGGCCCGAGCCCCGGCGACAGGGAAGGGGTCCGCGCAGCCCCAACCTTTGGCCGCGCAGCTCTATGCGCAAGGAGACTCCCGCTTGGGCTAGGGCTTGGTTTGCCTGGGCGAGACCGATCTGCAAGTTGGCCAAGGCTTCAGTGGAGACTGCTGAGCTGGCATCTGCCCTAGCCAGATCCACCTCCACCGCTGCTTTTGCCATGGGCCCAGCACAGAGGCTGACGTTGCAGCACACAACTTGACGTTATCGATCCTGCGCCTTGGTCGCTAGGGGAGGAGCGGCAGCGTTACGCTCTGATCCTCTGAGCCGCGTGGAACGAGAGCATGGCCAAAGTTGGCGTGCTGCTGCTGAACCTCGGTGGACCCGAGCGTATCCAGGACGTTGGCCCGTTTCTTTACAACCTGTTTTCCGATCCGGAAATCATTCGGTTGCCCAATCCAGCCCTACAAAAACCGTTGGCCTGGTTGATTAGTACCCTGCGGGCTGGTAAGTCCCAGGAGGCGTACCGCTCCATCGGTGGTGGTTCGCCGCTGCGGCGTATCACCGAGCAACAGGCCCGCGAACTGCAGAGCGAACTGCGCACTCGCGGCATCGAAGCCACCAGCTATGTGGCGATGCGCTACTGGCATCCCTTCACCGAGTCGGCTGTGGCCGACATCAAGGCCGACGGGGTTGAGGAGGTGGTGGTGCTGCCCCTCTATCCCCACTTTTCGATCAGCACCAGCGGTTCGAGTTTCCGCGAGCTGCAACGGTTGCGCCAGGCCGACAGTGGCTTTTCCCTGCTGCCGATCCGCTGCATTCGCAGCTACTACGACGACCCCGGCTACGTGGGTGCCATGGCTGGCTTGGTTGCCCGCGAAATCCAGGCTTGCCCCGAGCCCTCAAAAGCCCATGTGTTTTTTAGTGCCCATGGGGTGCCTAAGAGCTATGTGGAGGAGGCGGGCGACCCCTACCAAAAAGAGATCGAAGCCTGCGCCCAGCTGATCATGGAGCGACTTGATAGTGATCTGGGCTTCGCCAATCCCTTCACGCTCGCCTACCAGAGCCGGGTAGGTCCGGTGGAGTGGCTTAGGCCTTACACAGATGATGCCCTGCAGGATCTCGGCGCCGCTGGCATCAAAGATTTGGTGGTTGTGCCGATCAGTTTCGTCAGCGAGCACATTGAAACCCTCGAGGAGATCGATATCGAATACCGGGAGATAGCTACCGAGGCAGGCATCATCAATTTCCGGCGTGTGCCAGCCCTAGACACCACCCCGGCCTTCATCAACGGCTTGGCCGATCTGGTGCAGCAGGCCATGGCTGGGCCCGAGGTGAACCTCGACCAAGCCGCCGAATTGCCCAGCAAGGTGAAGCTCTACCCCCAGGACAAATGGGCCTGGGGTTGGAACAACAGCTCTGAAGTTTGGAATGGGCGCTTGGCGATGGTGGGATTTTCCGCTTTCCTGCTGGAGCTACTCAGTGGAAAGGGACCCCTGCATGTGCTGGGCCTGCTCTGAGCGCCCTCTAATGCAGAGCCGTCTAATGCAGGCCGGACTTACCGCGGCGGCGGTCTTGTTCAGCGGCAGCGCCTGCCTGCTGCTGTCCAGCTCTGCGGGGCTGGCCCAGAGTCGCTGGCAGATGGGAGTTTTCCCCGTCACCAGCTTCCTGGCTTACACCAGCCATTTCGGTACCCGCACCGGCCCCTGGGGTCGGGTAGAGCCCCATTACGGCCTTGATATCGCGGCGCCCATGGGATCGCCGATCCGCAACTGGTGGGCTGGCTCAGTGCAGGACGTGATCAACGACGGAGGCTGCGGCTTGGGGCTGGTGATTCGTTCGGGCGATTACGAGCACATCTACTGCCATTTGTCCGGCCGGGTTTCTGGCGGCACCTACAGCAGTGGTCAGGTGCTGCTGCGCCAGGGCCAGGGCGTACGCACGGGGCAACTAATCGGCCATGTGGGCATGAGCGGCCGCACTACTGGTCCACACCTGCATTGGGGCATGCGCCATGGCGGCCGCTGGCTAGACCCAGCCCAGATCCTGCGAGCTATGGCAGCCGGCAGGCGCCAGCAACCGGGGCGGGCAACGGCCCCGAAAGCGCCGCCGGCAACTAGGGTTGCCGTAATCCGTTAACCGCCAAGTTGATTGGCCTTCAGCAGCCGTGACGCTGACGCCCCTCGCCTCTGCGGCCCAGTCCGCTACCGCCACAACCAGTGGTGATGACACTGCTTCTGAAGCTTTTGCTCCTCAGCGAGTAAACGGCGGCTATGCCCTTATGGACGCCCTGCATCGCCATGGGGTGCGCCACATCTTTGGCTATCCCGGCGGCGCGATCCTGCCCATCTATGACGAACTGCACAAGGCAGAGTCCCGTGGCTGGTTGAAGCACATCCTGGTGCGCCATGAGCAGGGCGGCACCCATGCGGCCGATGCCTACGCGCGAGCCACCGGCGAAGTTGGCGTCTGCTTTGGAACTTCGGGGCCTGGCGCCACCAACCTGGTCACCGGCATCGCCACCGCCCAGATGGACTCGGTGCCGATGGTGGTGATCACCGGGCAGGTGCCGCGGGCCTCGATTGGCACCGACGCCTTCCAGGAAACCGACATCTTCGGCATAACCCTGCCGATCGTGAAGCACTCCTGGGTGGTGCGCGATCCCCGCGATATCGGCAGGATCGTGGCTGAAGCCTTTTTGATTGCAGCCAGTGGCAGGCCCGGCCCTGTGCTGATTGACGTGCCCAAGGACGTCGGTCTGGAGGAATTTGACTACACGCCGGTGGCTCCGGGCTCGGCGATCCCAGCTGGATTCAAGTTGCCACCCAGCCCCGACCCCGAGGCCGTTGCCGCGGCTCTGGCCTTGATCCGCCAAGCCCGTCGCCCCCTGCTCTACGTCGGTGGCGGAGCCATCAGCAGCGGGGCCCATGGCGCCGTGAAACAGCTGGCCGAACGCTTCCGCCTGCCTGTCACCACCACCTTGATGGGTAAGGGAGCCTTCGATGAGAAGCACCCTCAATCTGTGGGCATGCTCGGCATGCACGGCACCGCCTATGCCAATTTCGCAGTCACAGAGTGCGATCTGCTGATTGCCACCGGTGCCCGTTTCGATGACCGGGTCACAGGCCGGCTGGATGGCTTTGCGCCCCGGGCCCAGGTGATCCACATCGATATCGACGCGGCTGAGATGGGCAAAACTCGCCTACCCGATGTGGCCTTGGTGGCCGATGTCCAGGCCGCGCTAGCAGCCCTTCTGGCTGCCTCAGCCCAGGACAGCTCGGAGGGCCGCACCGAGGCCTGGTTGCAGCGCATCGACAGCTGGAAGCAGAACTATCCCCTGGTGGTGCCCGATCCGGAGGGAGACATCGCCCCCCAGGAAGTGATTGTCGCCCTGAGGGAGCTGGCACCGGATGCCTTTTACACCACAGATGTGGGCCAACACCAAATGTGGGCAGCCCAATTTCTACACAATGGCCCCCGGCGCTGGATCAGCTCGGCGGGCCTTGGCACGATGGGTTTCGGCATGCCCGCAGCCATGGGCGTGCAGACCGCCTTCCCCGATGAGCAGGTGATCTGTGTTGCCGGCGACGCCAGCATCCTGATGAACATTCAGGAACTGGGCACTCTCAGCCAATACAACCTGCCGGTGAAGGTGGTGGTAATTAACAACGGCTGGCAGGGCATGGTGCGCCAGTGGCAGGAGAGCTTCTACGGAGAGCGCTATTCGGCCTCGGAAATGACCAATGGCATGCCGAATTTCGCAGCTCTAGCGGAATCCTTCGGCGTTCGGGGCGTGCGCATCGATGAACGGGCCAACCTGCGCCAGCAACTGCAGGAGGCCCTTGACCATCCCGGTCCTGCCTTCATCGATGTCAAGGTGCGCCGCAACGAGAACTGCTATCCGATGGTTCCCCCCGGCGCCAGCAACGCCCAGATGGTGGGGCTGCCATCCCATCCGGAGCTTGCTATCGACACGAGCCGCCATTGCCACTCCTGCGGTAGCACCACCGAAAGTGCCCACCTGTTCTGCCCCAGCTGCGGCGCCAAGCTTTGAGATGGCTCGCCGCATTGCTGGCGCTTTTACTGGTGTGGCCTGGAGCCGCCTTGGCGGCAGAGGTGCTGCAGGTGCGGGGGGCAACCCTGCTGCAGCTAGGCGACCAAAACCGTAGCTACACGGTGCAGCTGGCCTGTGTGGAGGTGCCTGAAGCTCAGCAGGCTGAGGCAGTGGCCTGGCTTCGCCAAGCCGTTCCTCGCCACACCCGCGTCAATTTGCGGCCGATGGGCCAAAACCAGGGTGTCCTGTTGGCAAGGGTTCAGCCGCTTGCTCCCGTGCGTGGCAGCACAAACCAAGCAGCAGATCTGGGCAACGGATTAATCGCAGCTGGTCTGGCCCAAGCCGACTCGCTCGCCAGCGCCGACTGTGCCAACGTCGCAGCCTGAATGAGGCCACTTATCTGCCCATGAGTCTGAATCGCACCGCCAAGGGCATCGTGCTGGTGCCCTCCCTGCTGCTGGGGGGAGCCTTCCTGGCGGCGGGGGTATGGAGTGAGGGCCCCGCGGCGAGTAATAAAACCTTGGCCCTTAGCTTGGGCGGATTGCTGATGGCGGCTGGGCTACTCGCCCAACTCCTACCGGAGAGCAAGCCAGAGTCTTCCGACTCCGACTGATCTCCAGTCAAAGGGCAAGCTCTTTACTTCTTGGGCTGGGCTTTGGAGGCCTGGGCTGTGTACTGGGCGATCACTTCGTCCACAAATTTTTTGTCGTCGGCGGTGATCTTGGCGTAACAGCCCTGCTTAACCCGTCCCACAATCTGCACAATGCTGCCGTTGACAATCTGGGCGGCTTCAAGCTTGCCGCTGCCAGCTATCTGACCGCCATGGGCAGCGGTCACCACGTAGGTGATCGCCTTGGCATTGGAGATAACGGCGTTTTGCACGGCCAATTTCTGCTCTACCGCCAGCTCACAGACGTTGACGGCGGCGGCGAGAGCCAGATCGTTCATGGTCTCCAGGCTGACTGGCTTGGCCGCAGCGGCGGCGGCCCCAGGCGACTGGGCGAAGACAGGAGCTCCCAGCAGAGTGGTGGTACTTAGGGCGGAAGCAGCGATCCAGGCGAGGGAAAAGCGAGACACAGAAACTTGCGAGCAACGAAAAAGCTTCACCCCACTGTGCCACCTATTTCGAACCAGCGGCAGGGGGTGTGGGGCCTGCATCGCTGGCTTCCAGTTAAGACAACGCCCCAAGAAGGCGCCAGATTCATGGTGGCTGCCAACTTACCCATGCCAACTACCCGTGCCAACTGCCGCGAACTGCTCGTCGTGCCGTTCGCGGCAGTTGGCATCGGGGCGATCGCCGAGGTGGGCGGCAAAAACGCCTCCCTAGGCGAAATGATCCGCGAGCTCGCGGGCCAGGGTGTGCGGGTGCCTGGAGGCTTCGCCACCACAGCCGCCGCCTACAGCCACCTTCTGCGCAGCAACGACCTAAGAACTCCACTGCAGGATCTACTCCAAAACCTGGATGCTGATGATCTCGGTGCCCTGCAGGCCGCCGGCAAAGCCGCCCGGAACCTGCTGCTGAACACCACCTTGCCCGCCGACCTCAGCGAAGCGATCCTGGCCGCCTATCGAGAGCTGGCAACACTAGATGGCGTTTTGCCAGCGGTAGCAGTGCGCTCGAGCGCCACAGCCGAAGACCTGCCCGATGCCAGCTTTGCTGGCCAGCAGGAGACCTTCCTCAATATTCAGGGCGAAGCTGCCCTGCTGCAGGCCTGCCGGCGTTGCTACGCGTCGCTGTTCACCGACCGGGCCATCTCCTACCGCCAGCTCAATGGTTTTGATCACCTCGAGGTCGCCCTTTCGATCGGTGTGCAGCGCATGGTGCGCTCCGATCTGGCCTGCGCCGGGGTGATGTTCAGCATCGACACCGAGACAGGCTTCCGCGACGCGGTGCTGCTCACCGCCGCCTACGGCCTCGGTGAAAACGTTGTGCAGGGCGCCGTTAACCCCGATGAGGTGCTGATTTTTAAGCCAACGCTTGAGCAGGGCTTTGCGCCGATCCTCAGTAAGCGACTGGGCAGCAAGGCGATCCGGATGGTGTATGGGGAAGCGGGGATAACCGTGACAAACGAGCCCGTGCCGGAAGCCGAGTGCAACCGCTTCGCCCTCAGCGATGACGAGTGCCTCACCCTGGCCCGCTGGGCCTGCCAAATCGAGCGTCACTACAGCGCTAAGCGTGGCGCTCCCACGCCGATGGACATCGAGTGGGCAAAAGATGGCCTCACAGGCGAGCTGTTCATCCTCCAAGCCCGTCCGGAAACCGTGCAGTCGCGGCAGCAGCAGGCGGTGCTGCGCAGCTGGCACCTGGAGCCCCATCAGGCGCAAACCCTGGTGAGCGGCCGCGCCATCGGCGCCTCGGTGAGCAGCGGCGTAGCCCGGGTGATTAAGGATCCCGGCGAAATCAGCCGTTTTGAGGCTGGCGACCTACTGATCACCGAACGCACCGACCCCGACTGGGAACCAATCCTCAAACGAGCCAGCGGCGTGGTGACCGACCAGGGCGGCCGCACCTGCCATGCGGCGATCATTGCCCGCGAGATGGGCATTACGGCCATCGTCGGCACCGGCGATGGCACCCAGCGCATCCATGACGGCGACGCCATCACGATCAGCTGCTGCGAAGGCGATGTCGGCCGGGTGTACCGGGGCAACCTGCCGTTCAGCGTCACGGAGCAGGCCATTGGCGATCTGCCCGTCACCCGCACCCAGATCTTGATAAGTGTGGGCAATCCGGAGGAGGCCTTCAACCTTGCGGCCATTCCCTGCGACGGGGTGGGCCTGGCCAGGCTGGAGTTCATCATCGCCAATCACATCAAGGTGCACCCGTTGGCCCTGCTCCAGCCTGAGCGGGTTGCTGACGCCGAGCAGCGGCAGCAGATAGCCCGGTTAACGGCCGGCCACACCAGCCCCGCCGAGTACTACGTGGATCTACTGGCCCAGGGCATGGCCCGCATTGCAGCGGCTTTCTATCCCAGGCCGGTGATCCTGCGCTTTTCCGATTTCAAGAGCAATGAATACGCTCGCCTGCTTGGGGGAGCTGCGTTTGAACCCAACGAGGAGAACCCGATGCTCGGCTGGCGGGGCGCCTCCCGCTATTACGCCCCCGCCTTCCGCGCTGCTTTTGCCCTCGAATGCCAGGCCCTTAAACGGGTGCGCGATGCCATGGGACTCACCAATGTGATCCCGATGGTGCCTTTCTGCCGCACCCCCGAGGAGGGGGATCGGGTGTTGGCCGAAATGGCCCGCTCCGGCCTGGTGCGGGGTGAAAACGGGCTTGAGGTGTATGTGATGTGCGAGCTACCAAGCAACGTGATCGCGGCAGAGGCGTTTGCCGAGCGCTTCGATGGCTTCTCGATCGGCTCCAACGACCTCACCCAGCTCACCCTGGGGCTGGATCGCGATTCAGCCTTGGTGGCTGAGTTGTTTGACGAGCGCCATCCGGCCGTGAAGGCCATGATTCGCCTGGCAATCCAAAGCGCCAAACGCTGCGGCCGCAAGATCGGCATCTGCGGCCAAGCCCCCAGCGACTACCCCGATTTCGCTCGCTTCCTGGTGGAGGAGGGCATTGATTCGATCAGCCTCAACCCCGACGCCGTGATCGCCACCCGCCTGGAGGTGGCCAGGATCGAGGCCAGCTTGGCCTGAGCCGCCAACCGCATCTCTCAGCCGATCCGCCGCAGCGGCGGTCCCTGACTGGGTTGAATCTGGGCCGGTAGCTGCTGGCTGCTGATCGACTCCAGGGTGGTCATGTTGTAGCTGGTGTAGGTCGTGCGTCCCGCGCCATCACCCTGGGGCCAGAAGGCATCGATCACGGTGAGGGTCTGCACCGGAGCCGTGCTGTCCTGCAGCCGGCGGCGCGGACCGCTGCCCAGGGCACCGAGGTTGAGCAGGTCCAGTTGACCCACCCGGCCTGGGAAGAAGGCGTGATGGTGGCCGCTGATGTAGGCATGGGCGCCGGTGCGCTCCAGCAACTGGCGCAGGGACTCGCTCTGCTGCAACACTTCGCCAGGCCGGTCCCGGCCCTCTCCTACGGCCAGCAGCGGCAGGTGGCCAAGCACCAGCCGCAACCGGGCCGATTGGGCCTCGGGGCTGCGCAGCTGGCGCTCGGCCCAGGCCACCTGTTCGGCGGGCAGGGCGGCCGAGGAGGCATCCCACACCAGCAGGAAAAGGTCGTGCTGACGCACGCTGTAAGCGAAGGGAAAGCGGCTGGCATCAACAAACTTCAACCCCAAGGCATTCTGCTGGCCGCGCCAATAACGCTCGGCCTCCTGGCGATCGAGCTCAAATATGTAGTGGCCCCCAGAGCGGGCGGAAGAGGCGTCGTGGTTGCCCATGGTGATCGCCACCGGCAGCCCAGCCCGCTCCAGAGGTGCCAGCAGTTGGCGATGAAAGGAGGCCCACATGGCGCTGAGGTGTACCCGGCTGAGGCCCTGCTTTTGGCCCGCCACCATGTCGCCGCCGCAGAGCACCAGATCGGGTTTCCAGCTGGGGATCAGTTCAACGGCCCGCAGCACCTCCGGCAGGTAGCTGGTGGAGCCGTAGCTGCTGTTGAGATCGCTGATCGCCACCAGGCGCAGGTCGCCCCGGGGCGGCAGCAGCGGTTTGGCACCGCCTCTAGGGGCGGCAGTGGCCTCAGGGCTCAGGCCTGAGGCCGCAAGGGCGGCTACTCCCAAGCCAGCCAAGCTGAGGAAGCCACGTCGGGAGACGAACGCACCAGGCCAGGTGACCATCGGCCAGGTGAGGTTCTTCGGCGTGCTGCGCTGGAACATGCCCATGGTTTAGCGCCCCGCCTAGGCAGACAGACGCCAGAGCAAGGTGCCGTGGGCCGTGGCTCGCAGCACACAAAGGACCGCCAGGGCCATGCAAAGGGGGCAGTGGGTAATCGACAAAGAATCGACGCCGCATCGACCTCCAGCCTGGCAGCCCAATTCAATTTCAGGCGCAGTGGAGCCAAGACTGCTGAAATAACGCCATGAATCAGCGCCCGGCTCCCGTGCAGGCGCCCCCTTGGAGTCGGTAGTGCTGCGCCTGAGCGAATTGAAGCTGCCCCTCGACCACAGCGAGGCCGACCTGGCGGCGGCAGTGCTGAGGCGCCTGCGGCTCGCCCCCGATCAACTACTTGGGTTGCGGCTGGTTAAGCGCAGCGTTGATGCCCGCAAGAGCGCGGCGATCACCATCGTTTACAGCCTGGATTTGGATTTGGACCTTGATGCCCGTGCCGAGGCCCGGCTTCTAAAGCGCTTTGCCGGCGACCCCCATCTGCGGCCCTGCCCCGACACGACCTATCACCCCGTCGTAAGCGGAGCCAACGCTGGAAAGCTGCGACCAGTGGTGGTGGGAGCTGGTCCCTGCGGCTATTTCGCGGCCCTGCTGCTGGCCCAGATGGGGTTTCGTCCCCTACTGCTGGAGCGGGGCAAGGCGGTCAAGGAGCGCAGCGCCGACACCTTCGGCTTTTGGAAGGGGAGCGCTGACTTCAATCCCGAATCAAATGCCCAATTTGGCGAGGGTGGGGCTGGCACCTTCTCCGACGGCAAGCTTTACAGCCAGGTGAGCGAAGCCAAGCCCTACGTGCGCAAGGTGCTGGAGGAGCTAGTTGCCGCAGGCGCTAACCCTGACATCCTCACCCTGCACCACCCCCACATCGGCACCTACAAACTGGCCACGGTGGTGCGGGGGTTGCGGCAGCGAATCGAGGCCCTAGGGGGCGAGGTGCGCTTCGAGTGCCGGGTAGACGGCCTGGAGCTAAATCCCGTGGACCGCTCCATTCAGGGTCTGCAGCTCGATAGCGGCGAACGAATTGCCGCCACCCAGGTGGTGCTGGCCCTTGGCCACAGCGCCCGGGACAGCTTTGAGATGTTGAAAACCGCCGGCGTGGCGATGCAGCCCAAGCCTTTTGCCGCTGGTCTACGCATCGAACACCCCCAGAGCCTGATTGACAGGGCCCGCTGGGGGCAGGCCGCCGGCCACCCCCGCCTGGGCCCAGCTGAATACAAGCTGGTGCATCACTGCCGTGAGACAGCCAACTTGGGCCGCAGTGTCTACAGCTTTTGCATGTGCCCGGGGGGATTGGTGGTGGGGGCTACCTCGGAGCCAGGTCGAGTAGTTACCAATGGCATGAGCCAGCACACCCGCAATGAACGCAATGCCAACAGCGGCATCGTGGTGGGTATCGAGCTAGCCGATCTGACGCCCTATGGGGAAAGAGACGACGATCCCCTCGCCGGCGTTGCTTTTCAGCGCTATTGGGAGGGGCGCGCCTTTGTTACAGGCGGATCTAACTACCAAGCACCTGCCCAGCGGGTTGGAGATTTCCTCGCCAACCGCTCAAGTGAGGGCAGTGGCGGAGTGATTCCTTCATACCAACCAGGAGTTTGCTATGGAAATTTGGCTGGCTGCCTACCGGAGTTCGTGCTGACAGCTATCCGAGAGGCCCTGCCCGCCTTCGATCGCCGCATTCCAGGCTTCCTAATGGGCGATGCCCTGCTCACCGGTGTAGAGACCCGCACCTCGTCGCCCGTGCGGCTACCCAGAGACGAAATAACCCTGGAGTGTGGTAACACCCCAGGGTTATACCCAGCCGGCGAGGGAGCTGGTTATGCCGGCGGAATCCTCTCGGCAGCAATTGATGGCATCAAAGTGGCCGAACAGGTAGCCCTGTCGATCACTCTTCCTCGTCCTCAGCACCCAGTGGTACCAAGCGAATCTGTTTGCGACCCAACTTGATTTCGAACTCATCGCCAGGCTTGAGGTCAAGCATGCCCGTATAAGCCTTGCCGACCATCAAGTTGCCGTTGAACTGGACCTTGGTGTTGAAGCTGAGTTTTCGGCCGCCCTTCCCGGTTTTGGCTGCACTGCCAAAATCGACTCCCTTGGCATTTAAGAGAGCCTCGTAGAAGGCTGTGAAGTTCAGCCGTTCCGAACCATCTTTTTTGTGGGAGACATAGCCGCAAGCGCGAACCAAGTCAGACTTGCTCACATCCCCGAGTTCTTTGACCTTGGCGAGGAGGTCGACACCAGTGAGCATTGATCATAATTATGCAACTTCTGCATTATTGCGCAGAAACAGGCCCGAATGCAAGCTACGCGGCTTTGATTGAAGGCGAATCCAGCTCGAAACAGCGCCAAGATTCAAGCCTGAGAAACAATGCCGCTCCACTGCACCGCCTTCACCTGATCGCGCCGCCAGGAGTGAAAAAGCAGTGGTTCGCTGGCTGTGCAAAGAGGGCAGCGGCCAATTTGCGCCGTGGGCACCCCAAGTCGCTCCAGTTGGAGCTGGGCGGCAAGGCGAATATCAAGGCGGTCTTTCATAGGGTTTGGATCGGCCTGCAGAGCGCCGCACTGACGCAACTGCTCAAGCAGAATAGGCAGCAAAGACGCATCAGGGGCGGCGGCTAGAGACGCCGCAACCTGTTCAGACACCAGCCGCTGCACTTGGTAGGAGCCACCGCCGATCGCTGGTCCTAGGGCCACCAGCAGCTCGGCCGGCCGACTGCCTCCATCCACCAGCTGCTGCACGGCGCGCTCGAGGATGCCTCCAGCCACACCGCGCCAACCAGCGTGGCAAGCCGCCACCCGGCCAGTAGCGGGATCAGCAATCAGCACCGGGGTGCAGTCAGCGCCACAAGCCCAGAGGCTTTGGCCGCCGGCATCACTAATAAGACCATCGGCCTCGGGAAAGGGATCGGCGCTGGCCTGGCTGGCTGGCAAAACCAAGGCGCTGTGCACCTGACGCAGACGGTGCACACTCACCCCAGCGCTCAAATAAGCCGCCAGCACCTCAGGCCCCCGTCCCTGCCATTGACGTGTAAAGAAGCCATGCTCAAACGACTGGAGCAGGTCGCACTGGAGGTAGTAGCCGCCATAGGTACCTACCCAGGTCCAACCGGGCAAGGGATTGAAGTCCCGGTCGGGACGATCAAAGGGGGGATCAACCGCTTCGGCCATCGTGGGGAATCAAGCGTCGGGAAGATCGCGCAGCAACCAGAAGCCCTCAAAGCGCTGGTCCTGCTCGCTGGCTTGAACGGCAAGGAACTGAAGGCCACCGGCCTGCTCTCGGGCGGCAGCAAAAGCCGCAGTGGCCACCTCTGCCTCCTCAGCCGGCAAGTTGGTGAGCAGCCAGCGATCCTCAAGGCCTGCCTCAAGCACTAGCTGCGGGCCACTGATCTCAAGCCGCACGGGTTCGAGCCCAGCCAGCCAGCCGGCCAGGGCCAGGGCCCTGGTGGAGCTGAATAGGCGAATGCCCGGCACCGGCAGTTCGGCAGCCCCCGCCTCTGGTAGGGGTACGAGGCCCGCAAAGCCAACCTCCCACTCCGATGCAGCGGCTAGGACACCCAAGGGCAAGGTGGCCCAGGCCCAGCTGTCGCCCCGCGCCTCTTCCGGCAAGGGCACCGCAATCGGTCGCAAAGCCTGGGGGGGCGGTGCTAGCGGGCCCGCCATGTAGCCGGGCTCCTGGGGATACACCAGGCGCTCCCGCTCCTGCAGCCAGTTGACTAGGGCGTAGGTACGGCGGCTGGGCACCAGCTCCAATCCCAGCCCCTCAGCAGCCCGCTGCACCATGGTGCGCATCGAGCCACGCCAGCAGCGCAGCCGCCGAGGCGGCCCAAAACCCTGGGAGGCAGCACCAGCCAATGCTGCCTCCAGAGCCTCCCTCAGCCAGATCGAATTAACGCTGGTGGCAGGGCAGGCCTGGGCCCAGCGGAAGGATTCGCTCGCTACCTCCCCTGGTCCGGGCACCTCAGGGGTGGAACAAATCAGCAGCTCCCAGCGCTTTTTGCCATCTTCTTCAAAAATGGGACGGGAGTAGTAGTCGAGCTCCCAATCTGGAGCGGCCTGCTTCATCCGGCCCCTTGTTCTTGCTGGCGCAGCACGGAGCGGGCCCGGTTGGCCCGATCTGGAGCCTCAGCCATCACCTTGTCGCGATCGATCAGCAGTTCACCGGGCTGTCCCTCGAGAAGGGCGGTATTGAGGGCGATGCGGCCCCGGCCCGGATCCAGCTCGGTGATCAGGGCCTTGACCCGGTCTCCCTGGCCAAAAACCTCACGCAGGTCCCGCAGCTGACCACCACTAATTGCCGATTGATGCAACAAACCGCTCACACCGCCTAGATCGACAAACAAGCCATAGGGCTTAATTGCCACCACCTGGCCTTCGACCAGCTGACCCACCTCCAGGTTTTGGAACAGGGCTGCAGTGGCAGCTTTCTTCTCCGACAACACCAACTTGCGGGTCTCTGGATTGACCTCTAGGAAAGCGGCACCAAGGGTCTTACCCACCAAAGCCTCATGGTTTTCGCCCTCCTGCAGCTGGGAACGGGGGATGAAGCCGCGCAATCCCTCAAGTTCACAGGTGACACCACCTCGATTGAAGCCGTTCACTTTGACCTGCACCACCTTGCCCTCCTTCTCCAGGAGCCTCACCTTCTCCCAGCTCTGGCGCAGGGCCAAGGCACGGGCGCTGATGGTCACCATGCCATCGGCGTTTTGCTCACCGGTGACGAGCACATCCACCTCCAGCCCCTTCGGAAAGGTCTCCTTGAGGTTGGTGATCACCCCCAGGCCGCACTCTTTCTTGGGCATGAAACCCGGCGCCTTGCCGCCGATATCCACGTAAACGCCATCGCTTTCGACACCGATCACGGTGCCGCGCACCACCTCTCCAGTGGTGCCATGGGGCTCGTGGTCGTCGAGAGCCGCCAGAAAGGCTTCTTCGTCAAAGTCGAAATCGTCGACGCTCCGCGCCGCGGGCTTGGTGCTGGGCTCTCCGGCAACAGCAGCCTTGGGAGCCCGCTTCTGACTCGGGTCAGGGCCCAGCAGGTCGGCCATGGTGAGGCCCTCCATGGACCCCAGGTCAAACAGGTCGTCGTCGTTTCGGACAGGAGTGCTGGCAGGTGCTGCAACCCGGTTAACGGGAGCGAGCTGAGCGGGAGCCTGGGGAGCTGCGGCAAGCGCAGGTTCAGTCGCAGACGACTGCGGGGCTGGCTCGTCCTTGCGGATCATCAACACCTGGGGCGGCTTACGCAGGGGCGCCAGAGGCTGGGGGCGTGCAGGCACTGGGCGCGCAGGACCAGGGGGCACGGGCCGGGATGAGGATGAGGGCGGTTGACTGCCGGTACCGGCCATCTCCACTAAGGGCTGAGAGCCCCACACTGTAGTGATCAGTCCTCAAAAAATGCCCCAGCAGCGCCACCTTGAGCAGCTGGCCTGGCCGCAGGTTCAGGAGCTTGCAGCCCAGCCAGGAAGCACGGTTGTCTGGCCCTGGGGGGCGGTCGAGCAACACGGCCCCCAACTGCCGCTCGGAACGGATGGCCTGTTTGCTGAGCGAGTGCTGGACGCAGTTTTGGCAGCGCTGGAGCCAAGCCTGCCCATCTTGCGGCTGCCGCTGCAGAGCATTGGCTTCTCCCCAGAGCACCGTGGTTTCAGTGGCACCATCAGCCTCCCCCCCCAGGTCCTGATCGAGCAACTGGTGGCCGTAGGCCATGAACTTGCCGGCACAGGTTTTCAGCGGCTGGTGTTGTTTAACGGACACGGAGGCCAAATATCACTGCTTCAGACCGCCGCGCGCCAGCTGCGGGCGGAGCGGCCCGCGCTAGCCGTGCTGCCCTGCTTTTTATGGAGTGGTCCCGAGGGGATCGCCGAGCTCATCCCCGAGCCGGAGCGCTCCGACGGGCTGCACGCGGGCCTGGCGGAAACCAGCCTGATGCTGCACCTCGCCCCCCAGCTGGTGGGCGAGCAGCGCCCCTGCGACGGCAAGCGAGGCGAGGTCATCCCCGCGGGCTGGAGCCTGGAAGGGGCCGCCCCGCTTGCCTGGCTCAGCCAGGAACTCAGCCTCACCGGAGTGGTTGGCGACGCCCGCGGCGCTTCTGCAGCCCTGGGAGCCCAACTTTTTGACCGGTTGGTCGCAGGTTGGCAGCACCGCTTCGAAACCCTGCTGGCCAGCCCCTGGCCAGGCCAAGGGACGGTCAGAGTTCGGTAGGGGGTGGTTACAGTCAGATGATCAGATCCAACAGCGCGGCTGCCATGGCAACTCTTGCTCCTACCAATGTCACTGACAATGTGACTGAGAATGTCACTGAGGCGTTCCCATCCGACCAACTGCCCGACTTCAGCACAGACACCTACAAGGACGCCTACAGCCGCATCAACGCGATCGTGATTGAAGGTGAGCAGGAAGCTCACGACAATTACATCTCTATCGGTGGGCTTCTCCCCGACCAAGCTGAGGAGCTCACAAAATTGGCCCGCATGGAGCTGAAGCACATGAAGGGCTTCACAGCTTGCGCCAACAACCTCGGCGTCACTGCTGACATGCCGTTTGCTAAGGAGTTCTTCTCGCCTCTGCACAACAACTTTCAGAAGGCTTTAGCTGAAGGTAAGGTCACAACCTGTCTTTTGATTCAGGCCATTCTGATCGAGGCCTTTGCCATTTCGGCTTATCACATCTATATCCCTGTAGCCGATCCATTTGCGCGTAAGATCACCGAAGGTGTAGTCAAAGATGAGTACACACACCTTAATTACGGTCAGGAATGGCTGAAAGCCAACCTTGAAACGGTGCGAGGGGAGCTGGAGCAGGCAAACCGTGAGAATCTGCCCCTGGTGCGCAAGATGCTCCAGCAGGTCGCTGGCGACGCGGCTGTTCTGCAAATGGACCAGGAGGATTTGATGGCCGATTTCCTCACCTCCTACCAAGAGGCTCTGCTCGAAGTTGGCTTCACTTCCAGGGAGATTGCCAAAATGGCAGCTGCTGCATTGATCGGCTGAAGCCTCCTGCCAGGGGTGTCGTGGCAAGATGTAGCGTCCGCGACATCCCCTGGGGTTGCCCATGTTCGGCCTGATCGGTCACTCCACAAGCTTCGAGGCTGCCCGTGAAAAGGCTCGCACTCTTGGCTTTGAAGAGTTTGCCGAAGGTGACCTCGACGTTTGGTGTAGTGCCCCGCCCCAATTGGTGGAGCATCTTCAGGTCACCAGCGCCACAGGCAAGACCATAGAAGGGGCATACATCGACTCCTGCTTCGTGCCAGAAATGCTGAGTCGGTTTAAAACCGCTCGCCGCAAGGTGCTCAGCGCCATGGAGCTGGCCCAAAAAAATGGTATCGATATCACCGCTTTAGGCGGGTTTACCTCGATCATTTTTGAAAATTTCAACCTGCTCAAGGAGCAGCAAATCCGTTCCACCACCTTGGAATGGGAGCGATTCACTACCGGAAATACCCACACCGCCTGGGTGATTTGTCGCCAGGTGGAAACCAATGCCCCCAAGCTCGGTATTGATCTGAGCCAGGCCCGGGTCGCAGTCATTGGGGCTACCGGTGATATCGGCAGCGCTGTATGCCGCTGGCTGAGTCAGCGCACTGGAGTCAAGGAGCTCTTACTGGTCGCCCGCCAGCCCCAACCCTTGCTGGACTTACAGCAGGAGCTTGGCGGCGGCCGGATCCTCAAGCTGGAGGAGGCCCTACCGGAAGCCGATGTAGTGGTGTGGGTGGCCAGCTTGCCCCAAACGCTGAGCATTGATGCGGCCAGTCTTAAGTCGCCCTGCCTGATGATCGACGGCGGCTACCCGAAAAACCTAGACACCAAGGCCAGTGGCAACGGCATCCATGTATTGAAGGGCGGCATCGTTGAGTTTTTCAGCGACATCACCTGGCAAATGATGGAAATGGCTGAAATGGACAACCCCAAACGTCAGATGTTTGCCTGTTTCGCCGAGGCCATTCTGCTGGAGTTCGAAGGTATCCACACCAACTTCAGCTGGGGGCGCAACAACATCAGCCTCGACAAGATGGATCTGATCGGTGCCGCCTCCCTGAGCCATGGCTTCGAGGCCCTGGGGCTGTCTGCCCAGATCGATCCCACCCCGGCCCTGACTACTGCCTGAATACCTTTACTCCCCTTGCCCATCCCCGCCATGGCCCGCCGCGCCTTGCTGGAGTTCGAAAAACCCCTCGTTGAGCTCGAAGAGCAGATCGAGCAGATCCGCCAGTTGGCACGCGACTCGGAGGTGGATGTGAGTCAGCAGCTGCTGCAGCTCGAGACCCTGGCCACCAGACGTCGCAAAGACATCTTCGATGCCCTGACGCCCTCCCAGAAGATCCAGGTGGCCCGCCACCCCCAGCGGCCCAGCACCCTGGACTACATCCAGGTGATTACTGATGAGTGGCTGGAGCTGCATGGCGACCGCCGTGGCAGTGACGACCGGGCCCTAGTGGGTGGGGTTGGCAGGATCGGTGAGCAGGGTGTGGTGCTGCTCGGACATCAAAAAGGCCGCGACACCAAGGAGAATGTCGCCCGCAACTTCGGCATGGCATCCCCAGGGGGCTATCGCAAGGCGATGCGGCTGATGGAGCATGCCGATCGCTTTCGCCTGCCGATCTTGAGTTTCATCGATACGCCGGGGGCCTACGCGGG